>JAFUWR010000320.1 GCA_017471125.1 Clostridia bacterium
CGCGGCGGCCTGCGCCTGCGCGGCGGGCGCGGCCTTGGCGCTCGCCTGGGCGTAGCGCTCCCGGGCCTGCCTGGCCAAATCGGCGCTGTCCTTGTAGTTGTTCAAGACCTCGAAATACTCCGCCGCCTGCAGGTAGTCCCCGGCGTCCAGGAGCGCCTTTCCGGCGTTGTACCGATCCTCGCTGGCGTCCGCGAGGCAGACGCCGCACAGCATCGCCGCGATCATCAGTAGCGCGATCGCTTTTCTCATAATGGACATCATCAGCCATTTCACCCCTCCGTCTTTTCACGCGCCATCCCCGCCGGGAGCGCTCCCCAAGGGCGCGCCATCATAAGCCCGGCGAAATGGGCCCATAACATTATATCATATAGACTTTTTGATGTCCATTATATGGCACATTACGATTGTTTTTCAATTGTTAAAGAATCTTTTCCCTCATGCAAAAACCGATACACCCCCTCGGCCACGCCCCTGGGCACGCCGGGGGTCTTTGCGATGTCGTCGGGGGAGGCCTCCATGAGCGCCTCGACGGTCTTGAACTGCTTGAGGATGGCCTTGCGGCGCTTCTCCCCCACCCCGGGCACGCCGTCCAGCCGGGAGGCGATGGAGGCGCGGCTTCGGAGGGTGCGGTGGTGGATGATGGCGAAGCGGTGGGCCTCGTCGCGCACGCGCTGGATGAGGTGCAGGGCGTTGGAGTGGCGGTCCAGCAGGATGCTCTCCTCCTCGTCGGGCAGCACGATCTCCTCGATGCGCTTGGCGAGGCCGAACATGGGGATGTCCAGCCCCAAGTCGCGCATGGCCTCCTGGGCCGCGGCCACCTGCCCGCGCCCGCCGTCGATGAGGATCAGGTCCGGCAGCCAGGAGAACTTGCCGCCCTCGGGGGGCAGGCCCTGTTCCCGGCGCTCCTCCATCTCCTTGAGCCCGTGGGACAGCCTGCGGGAGATGACCTCGGCGATGGAGGCGAAGTCGTTGGCCCCCTCCACGGTCTTGATGCGGTAGTGGCGGTACTCCTTGTTGGCGGGCAGGCCGTCCACCATCACCACCTCGCTGGCCACGGACTGGGCGCCCTGGGTGTTGGAGATGTCGTAGCCCTCGATGCGCCGGGGCAGGTTTTCCAGCGCCAGCACGTATTGCAGCTCCTCCAGCGCGCCGGTGGTGCGGGCGTAGGAGTTGGCGTTCTTCCGGTCGAGCTTATGCATCTCGTCCTTGAGGTTTTTGACCGCCATGTTGATGAGCTTGCGCTTCTCGCCGCGCATGGGGTTGGCGAGGTACACCCGCCGCCCGTGCAGGTCGGTCAAAAGCTGCTCCACGACCTCCTTCTCGTCCGGCATCACGGACAGTAAAAGCTCGTGGGGCGGCATGTTCTCGAGGTCGTAGTATTGCAGGATGAACTGGGTGACCACGTCGCCCATCGCCTCGTCCCCAGCCCCCTCGAGGGTGAACCGCTCGGAGCCGATGAGCCGCCCGGAGCGCACGAACATCAATTGCACCATGGCGTCGGCGTCGTGGGGCAGCGCCGCGATGATGTCCTGGTCGCCCATGGCCGTGGAGATGGCCTTCTGCTTCTGCATCACGGCCTCCACCGCCCGCATCTGGTCGCGGTACACCGCCGCCCGCTCGTAGTTCATCGACGCGGCGGCCTCGGCCATGCGCTGCTTCAAGGCGTCCAGCACCGGCGCGTACTTGCCGTTCAAAAAGTCCATGACCCCGTGGATGGTCCGCAGGTAGTCCTCCTCGGATATGAGGCCCGCGCAGGGCGCGGGGCACTGGCCCACCTGGTGGTGGATGCAGGGGCGGTGCGGCTTGTCGGGCTTCAACTGCCAGTTGCAGGTGCGGATGGGGAACACCATCCGGGCCACGTCCAGCACCTCCCGCACCACCGTCGCGCCCTGGAAGGGGCCGAAGTACTTCGCGCCGTCCTTCTCCTGGCGGCGGACGAGCTGCACCCGGGGATAGCGCTCCTTCAGGTCCACGCGGATGAAGGGGTAGTGCTTGTCGTCCTTCAGGAGGATGTTGTAGTGGGGCTTGTGGAGCTTGATGAGGTTGCACTCCAGCGTGAACGCCTCCAGCTCCCCGTCCACCAGCATGATGTCGAAGTCGTCGATCTTCGACACCATCGCCCGCACCTTGGGCGTGTGGTTGCGGCTGGGCCGGAAGTACTGGCTGACGCGGTTTTTCAGGTTCTTGGCCTTGCCCACGTAGATGATCTCGCCCTGATGCCGCATCAGGTAGCAGCCCGGCGAGTCCGGCAGGTTGGCGATCTTCCACTCCAGCTCCGGGTTCAGGTGGACGTAGTCCATGTCGAAGCCAAACAGGTCCTCGCTCACAGGCTCACCTTCCTGTCCAGCAGCCAGGCCGTCAGCCCGGTGAACGCCACCGCGATGGCCAGCTCGATGCCCGCCTGCGCGCCCAGGGACCGCATGACCTGGGCCATGTCGTCGAACTCACCCGACCCGCTGACCAGGCCCGCCACCCGGTTGGTCAACCAGTTGAGCGCCAGGAACAGCACGATGGTCACCACGCCGCGCAGAAAGCCCTTCTTCGCCTGCAACAGCGTCGAGCCCAGGGTGATGGACAGGTAGGCCGTGCACATGAACAGCATCAGCCCGATCATCACGCTGCCCAGCATGAACAGCAGCCGAAGCAGCACCTGGGTCAGCGACATGGGCGTGCCCGCCGCGGTGGTGGTGAACATCCGAAAGGCCAGGTTCGCCTGCTCGTACAGCTCCGGGTCGATCTCCAGGCGGCTGAATATCGTGCGGTAGTCGTACACCGCCGCCGCGGCGAACAGCGCCGTCACCACGATGGCCGTCAGCGCCGTGAACAGCAGCTTGGAGCCGATGAGCTTCATCGGACCGACCGGCGTCATGAACGCCATGTAGCCCGTCTTGTCGCTCAATTCCCGGGAATAGCTCAGGAACCCGGCGGCCATGATGTAGAAGTAAACGACAAAGGCCAGCAGCGTCAGGAGCGTCAGGCTGACGCCCACCACGCGGTAGTCCTCGATTTTGTCGCCCACCATGAACGCGGCCTGCAACAGCGCCACGCCGCCCAACAGGATCAGCAGCACCGTCCGCATCTTGCGGAACTCGTACTTCATCAACTTAAGCATCCGCCTCGCCTCCCTCCTGGCCGTGGCCGTAGATCTCGATGTAGCGGTCCTTGAGGCTCACGTCCCCGCAGGTGTCCCGCTTCGACCCCGCGGCGATGAGCCGCCCTTCCTTTAAGAACACGCAGGTGTCCACCATCGCCTCCAGCTCGTCCACCAGATGGGTGGAGATGAGCAGCGTGCGCGACGGGTCCCGGGCGGTCAATATCGCCTCGATGACCTGCTGCCGGGTCAGGATGTCCACGCCGTTCAGCGGCTCGTCGAACATCATCAGCCGCGCGTCCCGGCTCAATATCAGCGCCAGCCGCAGCTTCGCCGACATGCCGCTTGACAGCTTGTTGATCCTGTCGCGGTCGTCCAGCTCCATCCGGCGAAGCCACGCCTCGAAGGCGTTGGGGTCGAAGTCGTTGAAGAAGTCCGCGTAGTACCTGCCCGCGTCCCGGACGGTCATATAATTATAGAAGTAGTTTTCCGTGGGCATGTACGCCAGCCGCGCCTTCTCCCGCGCGCCGACCCGGTGGCCGTCGAACAGCACCTCGCCCGAGGTCTCGCGCGACAGCCCCGCCGCCAGCTTCATGGCCGTGGTCTTGCCCGACCCGTTCGGGCCCAGCAGCAGGCACACCTTCCCCGCGTCCAGGCTGAACGACACCCCGTCCAGCGCCGTCCGCCGCAGGTATTTCTTGGTGACGTTGATGAATTCAAGCATGATGTTTTTATTTCCTTTCATGGGGGTGCGGGGGCGGAGCCCCCGCGTTTGGGGGTACAGGGGGACACTGTCCCCCTGGCAGGGGGGTACAGGGGGGACGGCGTCCCCCCTGCTTATCCTACATATTCTATCGCCGCCCGCAGCGCCTTGGCGGCCAGCTCGCTGGGCATGCGCGCGCCCGCGCCGCCGCCCTCGATGACCACGGAGATGGCGTAGGGGTGCGCGTCGTCGTAGACGAAGCCGGTGAACCAGGCGTTGGTCTCCACGGACTTGTCGTCGGACACCTCGGCGGAGCCGGTCTTGCCGCAGACGGTGTAGTTCTTGATCTTGGCGCGGGTGGCGGTGCCGGACTGGACGGTCTCGTACATGTACTCGGCGATCTTGCTGGCCGCGGACTCGGACAGCACCTGCCGGTAGGGGGTCGGCTGGCCCGCCGCGGTGACGGCCCCCAGCGCGTTGGTGATCTTCTGGGCCAGCATGGGCTTCATCATCACGCCGCGGTTGGCGACGGTGGCGGTGATCATCGCCATGTGCAGCGGCGTCACCAGCACCTGCCCCTGGCCGATGCCCGCCCACACCAGGCCGGACATGCCGCTGACCGACTTCGGGAAGGACGAATTGTACACCACGAAGTCGCCGAACTTGAAGTTCTCGTTGAAGCCGAACTGCTCCGCGGTGGCCCGCAGGCGCTCGAGGCCGAGCTGGTAGGCCAGCTTGCCGAAGGTGACGTTGCAGCTCTTCTTGAACGCGGACTTGAGGTCCAGCGTGCCGTGGGCGGCGTTCCCGGCGCAGACGATGCGCCCGCCCTGGTACTCCCAGGTCCCCGAGCAGGTGAACGGCTGGTCGATGACGTTCGGGTCGTTGTTGATGGCCGAGGCCAGCGTGACGATCTTGAACACCGAGCCGGGGGTATAGAGGCCCTGCAAACAGCGGTTCAGGAATGCCGTGTCCTGCACCTCCGCGTCGGAGCGGGCCATGATCTCATAGGGGTCGTAGTCCGGCAGGGACACCATCGACAGTATCTCCCCCGTGCGGTAATTCACCACGCACACCGCCCCCTCGTAGCCCTGGGGGAACTGGGAGGAGATGTACGCCTGCAAGCGCCCGTCGATGGTCAGTTGGATGGACGAGCCGATGTGGTCCGCGCCGTGGAACAGCTCGCTCAGCCGGTCGATCAGCGAGGTCGATATGTCCATCAGCTCGGACGAATAGAACGTCTCCACCCCCACGCCCGACATGCCCGCGATGTCGCCCACGGTCTGGGACAGCGCCCGCCGGGCCTGGGTGTTCTGGGTGTACTGGCGGCTGCCGTCCTCGGCGGTGGTGGCCAGCAGGTTGCCGTGGCGGTCGGTGATGTCCCCCCGCAGGGTGTTCGACGCCGAGAGCCGCGTGTTGTGCACATCCGAGGCCCATATGGACCCCTGGGTGTACACCGTCATGGCGAACCACGCCGCGAGGCCGATGAACATCAGCACCACCAGCATGCCCACGAAGCGCATGTTGCGGCGAAGCTCCTTCACGACATCGCCTCCTTCATCTCCAGCTTCTCGATGTCCCGCCCCTCGTCCTCGGCGTTCATCGACGATATGCCCAGCAGCACGCCCATGGAGAAGAACGTGCTGACCAGGGACGAGCCGCCGTAGCACACCAGCGGCAGGGTGACGCCGGTCAGCGGGATGAGCTTGGTGTTGCCGCCGACGATGAGCATGGTCTGGAGGCCCAGTATGACCACCAGACCGAAGGACGCCAGCGAGTGGAACGACGTCCGGGCGTTGAACGCCACGATCAGCCCGCGCATGATGATGAGCACGTAGATGGTCAAGAGCCCGATGGCGAATATGAGGCCGAACTCCTCGGTGATGGCGGCGAAGATGAAGTCGGAGTAGTACAGGGGGATGCTGCGCGGCCTGCCCAGCCCCAGTCCCATGCCGAACAGCCCGCCGGAGCCGATGGCGATCAGCGCCTGCACCAATTGGAGCCCCTTGTTGGTGGGGTCGCTCCAGGGGTTGCGCCACAGCTCCACCCGGGTCTGCACCAGCGGGATGAACCGGTAGGCCAGCACCGCCGCGCCCGCGCCCATGCCCAGCCCGGACAGGGCGATGAAGGCGTTGGAGGTGGCCGCGTAGTACATGAACACCGTGGTCAGGAAGTACAGAAGCACCGCGCCCAGGTCCCGCTGCATCAGCAGTATGCCGCAGCACACCGCCGCGAAGCCGATGGTCGGCAGGCATTTGACGAACCGGGGCCGGTTGGCGAAGCCCCCCGCCAGGCAGAGGATCATCACCGGCTTCATGAACTCGCTGGGCTGCACGGACATGCCGCGGAAGCCCACCCAGTTGCGCGCGCCGTTCTTGACCACGCCCACCACCGGCAGGTACGGGCTCATCAGCGCCAGCACGCACAGGACCATCAGCGCCGGGGTGAACCTCTTCCACGCCCGGAACCCCCGGATGAGCGCCGCGCCCACGAACATGGCGCACAGCCCCGCCAGGGCGTAGATGGCCTGGGTGCGGGGCGTCACGTCGGCCCGGGCGATGTCCGACAGGGTGATGATGCCCAGGCTGCACAAAAACATCACCAGGATCAGTATGGCCCGGTCCACCGGCCACAGCCTGCCCATCAGCGAGGCGGTCAGCGCCGTCACCGTCGGCATGGCCACGGCCAGGATCAGCGCCTGGACGTTCACCGTGCCCGACTGGAACGCGATCAAGCCCATGGCCGCGGCCTGGAACATCATCACCGCCGACAGCAGAAGCCGCGTGTTCGAGCGCATCAGCGCCTGCCTCATCTCATCTATCCGTTCGCGTTGCATCACCAGTTCTCCTCTTTACGGCGTCTCCGGGGCCGCGGCGCGCGCCGATGGTTCAGCACCGGCTGGGCGGCGAACAGCGCGTCCGGGTCCGTCTCGAACCACTCGTCCGCCGGGTCGGGCGCGTCCTCGGTCCCGGTGGACTCCGTCAGTATCAGCATCAGCTTCACGTCCCCCACCGACAGCACCCCGCCGTCCTTGAGCACGATCTCCTTCACCGGGTCGTCCCGCCGGTCGTACAGCGGCGCGCCGGCATGGGCCCGCACCGACAGGCCCTCCGGGGTGAGCTGGAACCAGGCGTGGCGGCGGCGCACCGAGCTGTGGCGCACGCGGATGTCCGCCCGCCGGGACGAGCCGATCAGCCCCTCCCGGATCACCGGGTACTTCATGCCCCGCCGCGCCTGCTCGCCGCCCTCCATCACCACCAGCTCGCCGGACAGGCCCGTCTCCGGGGAGATGCGCCTGAGCGTCTGCGCACGGCGGCTGTCGATCACCGTGATCCGCCACGCCCGCGCCACGATCAGCGCCATCAGCGCCGCAAACACGTACCGCGCGCCCAGCGCGATCAGCTCGTACAGGCTTTGGGGCATGGTCATCACCTTCCTATCCGCATAGCGGTATTATACCGATTATATTATACCCCCTTCCAACTCCCGCTTCAACCTTCCCTGTGAACACAGCTTTGTCAAATTGGTTCGATATTTCGACAAAATGCCTGAAATGTACAGATTTCGACGCGAATCGGAAACGGATGTCTGTTATAATAGAAAATGGATGAAGCTGTGCTCGGTTGAATAGCGGGGCGCAGGACTGTCAATAACTGGATACAAACGCATCGCGCGGGGCGACCCGCGGCATGGAGGTCATATGATAAATATAAGAAGGATCGTGGCGCTCGCGCTGGCGCTGATGCTGTGCTCGTGCGCCTTAGCGGAGAGCTTCGTGGAGTGGATCTTCGGGGAGCCGGCGCCGACGCCCGCGGCCACGGACGCGCCGGTGCTGGACTGGGCGGACTGGGACGAGCTGGAAACGGCGACGGAGGCCCCGGAGCTGCCCGAGCTCACCGCGCCGCCGACATCGGGCATCCCCGCGTCCTCCCTCGAGGACGACGGCATGCTCCGGGTGTGGCTCAAGTCTCTGGACGCGCCGCAGGCGCTCCATCTGACCCTGTCCGGCAGCTACGCCGTCGAGGGCGACCGGGGCTTCCGCTTTGACAAGGACGCCCGGGTGACGCTGACGTGGGAGGAGAATGAGATCTGGCTGTCCGTGGACGGCCTGACCCTGGACATGGGCCCGGCGCTGACCCTCACCCGCCACCTGGACGGCTGGGGCGAGGCGGGCGGCATTTTGATCGACGAGGCCGAGAAGCCCAACCTGTACTGCGGCGACCTGTCCGTGGCGGCGGGGAGCGCGGGGATGAAGGTGGTGCTCGGCATCCATGTAGAGGACTACCTGAAGGGCGTGGTGGCCTACGAGATGAGCGACAGCTTCCCCCTCGAGGCCCTCAAGGCCCAGGCCGTGGCCGCCCGCACCTACGCCATGAAGC
Organism: Clostridia bacterium; assembly: GCA_017471125.1. Taxonomy (GTDB): domain Bacteria; phylum Bacillota; class Clostridia; order Christensenellales; family Aristaeellaceae; genus UBA2862. The sequence continues at coordinate 8,171 of JAFUWR010000320.1, forward strand.
GCAAGTGGGCCGCGGGCAAGCGGGACTACGACCTGGTGGACACCACCGCCGACCAGGTGTTCAAGGGCTACGACCCGGAATATACCAACGTTTCAGACGCCGTGGACGACACCCGCGGGCTGGTGGGCGTGTACGGCGGGGGCTTCGCCTCCTGCTACTACTCGGCCTCCAACGGCGGACAGACCGCGCTGGCGGGGCAGCTCCTGGGCGACGCCGCCGCCGACGGCTACCTGGACATGCGGGACGACCCCTACGACCTGGAGAACCCGCGCAGCCTGGAGAACGACCTGACCGTCACCGCCCGGTGCGAGGGCAGCCCGGAATTGAAGGACATGCTGGTCGCGGCGCTGAAGCCGGTGATGGAAGCCGAGGGGTTCAAGGAAGATCAGTGGGAATTCGACGCCATCGAGGCCATCGAGCCGGTGGACCCGCGCTTCGAGGGGAGCCGCCTGTACGACGGGCTGGCCTTCGACCTGCGCCTGCGGGTGGAGTTCGTGGGCCTGCCCGAGGAGGCGGAGCTGACAGTGTTCGACCCCGCGCAGTTGGACGAAAACGGCCAGCCCCTGAAGCTGGAGCCGGAGGAGGACGGCAGCTTTCTGCTGCTGCCCGGCAAG
>JAFUWR010000321.1 GCA_017471125.1 Clostridia bacterium
GGAGTAGGCAGTAGGGAGTAGGGGAGGACGTGTTGTAGGGTGCTGCCCCCAGCGCCCGTCAGGCTCCCCTGCGTAGGGGGAGCTGTCAGCGAAGCTGACTGAGGGGGCGTCGTAGGGGCGGCGTTGCGCGCCCGCCCGAAGGAGGAACGAAATGAAAGGCGAGGAACCGAAATACCTGCAATTATACGCCGCGCTGCGCGACGAGATCATCCGCGGGGTATGGCCCTATGGCATGCGCTTGCCCTCGCGGCGGCAGGTGGCCCAGGAGCGCGGGCTGAGCGTGGTGACGGCGGAGCACAGCTACGAGCTTCTCTGCCAGGAGGGCTACGCGGAGGCCCGCCCCCGCAGCGGCTATTTCGTCACCTACCGGGCCTCGGACGGCTTCGCGGCGGCGGACGCCCCGCTCCGGCCCCACCCGGACGCCGCCACGGCGGAGGTCGGGGAGGAGCGCTTCCCCTTCACGGTGCTGGCCCGGGCCATGCGCAAGGTGCTGGCGGACTACGGCGAGGCCATACTGGACAAGGCCCCGAACATGGGCTGCGACACCCTGCGCGGGGCGCTGTCGCGCTACCTGGCCCGGAACCGGGGCATCGACGCCGCGCCCGGCCAGATCGTCATCGGCGCGGGCGCGGAATACCTGTACGGCCTGGTGGTGGAGACGCTGGGCAACGGGCGGACCTTCGCCATCGAGTCCCCATCCTATGAAAAGATCGAGCAGGTCTACCGGGCGCGGGGCGTGGCCTGCGACCTCCTGCCCCTGGGCAAGGACGGCATACGCTCCGCGGCCCTGCGGGGCACCGGCGCCACGGTGCTGCACATCACGCCCTTCCGCAGCTTTCCCAGCGGCGTCACCGCCAGCGCCTCCAAGCGGGCCGAGTATGTGCGCTGGGCGGCGGAGGCGGGGCGCTACATCGTCGAGGACGACTTCGAGTCCGAATTCTCGCTTTTGCGAAAGCCCGAGGAGACGGTGTTCGCCCTGTCGGATCGGGAGAACGTCATCTACCTAAACACCTTCTCCCGCACGGTGTCCTCCTCCCTGCGCGTGGGCTACATGGTGCTGCCCACGGCACTGCTGCCGCGGTTCGAGGCGCGGGTGGGCTTCTACTCCTGCACCGTCCCGGCCTTCGAGCAGCATGTGCTGGCCGAGCTCATCGACTCCGGCGACTTCGAGCGCCACATCAACCGCATCCGCCGCCGGAAGCGCCGCGGGGCGAACGATGCTTAGAGGTCGTTTGAGCGTCCAAAAACGTACGATCCCCCGCCCGTAGGCAGGGGATCGTTTTACGTCAGCCCGCGCTGATGGCGCAGCCGCAGCCGCCGCTGTGCTTGACCTGGTAAAGCGCCGCGTCCGCCCGGCGAAAGACGCTCTCCCGGTCGGTGGCCGCGTCGCCGTAGGCCGCGCCGCAGCTCACGTGGGTGGGCGGCAGGTCGTCGGCGACGGTCTGCAGGGCGTCGTTGATGCCGGCCACCTTCCGGCGCACCAGGTCCGCGTGGTCGGCGTTGGTGTGCACCATGATGACCGCGAACTCGTCGCCCCCGATGCGGCAGACGTAGTCCTGGGAGCGGAAGCTGTCCCGGATGACCGAGGCCACTCGCGTCAGGATGCGGTCGCCGGCCTCGTGGCCGTAGGTGTCGTTGATGGGCTTGAACTTGTCCACGTCGAACAGCAGCAGGCACGACGAGCGCCAGTCGGTGTTCTTCATGACGTAGTCGTAGCCGCCCCGGTTGTAGATGCCGGTCAGCTTGTCGTGGGTGGCGTCGAAGGCCAGCTTCTCCTTCTGCTCCCGGTGCTCCTCGTACATCAGGTTGTAGGTCCGGGCCAGGAACTGGAACTCGTTGGAGCCGCGGATGGGGATGGGCTCGTCCGCGCGGATGAACACCACCGCGCGCACCAGCGGGCTGATGACCAGCAGCAGCGTCGCCAGCAGCGTGATGAGTATGATGGAGATGGCCGAGATGATGAGCACCCGCTGCCGCGCCAGCATCGCGTCCAGCGCGTCGGCCTCGGCCCTCTGCCGCTGGTCGATCTCCTCGGCCAGCATGGTCAGGCATTTCTGGACGTTACGGCTGATGGCGTTCTTGCGGTAGTGGTACATGTCGTCGAACACCTTCGCCCGCGCGAGCTCCGCCTGCTTCTCCGGCGGCAGCAGCGCGTCCTCCTCCGTCAGCTCCACGCGCCGGATAGCCTCGGGGAAGTCGTTGTAGTCGTAGCCATTGGCCGCGACGGTCAGCCGCATGGCGTAGTACTCCCGGTCCATCAGCGCCACGGACTCCCGCATCGCCTCCGCCAAAGAAGCGTAGGCCGCGCTGTCGCCCAGGTAGGCGTGGATGCTCTCCAGGGCGCGGTCCCGCCGCCGGATGACGTCGGCCTCCTTGAAGTAGCTGTCCAGGTATTCCCGCTTGCCCGTCTCCACGAAGCAGCGCACCTGCTCCGTCAGGTAGTCCGAGCCCTCCTGCAGGTCGTCGGCGTCGCGCTCCCACTGGATGTAAAACTCCGTGTCCGACCGCATCCGGGAGTACCCGGACTTCACCATGAACGTCGCGAACAGCAAGAGCACCGACAGCACCAGCGTGGCGAAGGCCATGAAGTAGTGCAGGCTCCTGATGGACAGCCCCTTGGACCACGGACCGCGATGACGCTCGAACACTTGCGCGACCTCCCATATTGCGGCTAAAATTTGACGGAAATAAAAATAATTGCCCTAAATATTATAGCCGCTTTCGATGGAAAAGGCAAGGGCAATTATTCTTATAGATCAAAGGCGGGAGGCCGTGCCTCCCGCCTTAGTCGATGCGCGATCAGCCCTCCTGGATGGCGGCGATCATGTGCTTCGCGGCGACGGAGCCGGAGTTCCAGGCGTAGCCCTGGGTCCAGCCGACGCCCTCGTAGTAGGGGTAGCTGAAGAAGCCGCCGCTGTCCTGGCCGGCGACGTACAGGCCCGGGATGGGCTGGTAGTCGCTGTTGACGGCCTGCAGGTTCTCGTTGACGCGGATGCCGTTGTAGGTGCCGTCGATGGCGGAGATGACGCGCACGGCGTAGTACGGGCCCTCGGCCAGGCTGGGCATCATGTCGGCGCGCTTGCCGAACAGCGGGTCCTCGCCGGTCTCGAGCACGGTCAGGTAGTCCGCGATGTTCTTCTTGTAGATCTCCTGGTCCGCGAAGCCGATGGCCTCGCCCAGGCCCTCAAGCGTGTCGGCCTTCCAGGCCTCGCCGGCCTCGAGGGCGGCCTCCATCTCGTCCTTGAGCGTGTAGTAGCTGGGCACGAGGATGCGCTTGCGGAGCATCAGGCTGTCGATGGTCTCCTCGGACAGTATGCCGTAGAGGCCCTTTTCGGTCATGGCGTCCAGCTGCTCCTGGGTGAACACCAGGTAGGCGTAGCCCACGCGCCGCAGGGCGGACGCGCCGTAGGACAGGGCCTGGGTGACGAAGAACTCCTCGTTGACGAAGCGCTCGCCGGAGGGGTCCAGCGCCAGGAAGCCCGCCTGGTTGACGAACTTCATGTAGCCCGCGTAGAAGTCCACCTTCTTGTTGGAGCAGAACTCCGCCAGGTGGGGGCTGACCTCGTCGGACAGGATCGCGCCGATCTCGAGGCACATGTTCACGCCGTCGCCCACGTTGGAGCTTAAACCGTTCAGGTAGAAGTTGTCGTGGCCGATGTACTTGCGCAGCATCTCGTCGTTGCCGCCGAAGCCGCCGGTGCAGACCAGGGTCTTCTTGGCGCGGACGGTGACCTTGGTGCCGTCCTGCTTCTCGGCCTCGACGCCCACCACCGCGCCGTCCTCGACGATCAGTTTCCTGGCAGTGGTCTCCAGCATCACGTTGACGCCTGCGGGCACGAGGAACTTGTCATACAGCACGTCGAACTTCATGGTGCCCTTGCCGGTGTCGTGGGCGGTGACGCCCACGCCGGTGATGCCGGGGTCGTCGGTCTGGTCCCAGTACGCCTGCAGGCGGTCGGCGTTCGCGCCGGACACCTGGAGGATGTTGTAGACCAGCGGGCCGTTGGCGCGCCACTTGCAGAAGTCCATCAGCTCCCTAAAGGCGCTGTCCACGGTGTAGTCCGCCACGCCCGCCTCGATCTGCTGCTGGGACTGGATGCCCGCGAAGCCCGTGGAACACACGGAGGTGCCGCCCAGCTTGCCGGTCTTTTCCAGCACGATGGCGTCCACGCCGGCCTCGGTGGCCTCGATGGCGGCCATGGTGCCCGCCGCGCCCGCGCCGATGATGACGATGTCGGTCTCATAGTTCTCCTCGGCGTCGGCCTTGGGGACGGGCTTCATGAAGTCCGCGGGGTTCGCGCCCGCCGCCTCGAGGGCCTGGGTCACGCCGTTGATGATGGCGCGGCTGGTCAGGGTCGCGCCGGTGACCACGTCCACTGCGATGGACTGGTTCTCCACGATGGCCGCGGGGATGCGCTCGACGCAGGGGTCGGTGAAGCCGGGGGTGTCGGAGGTAGAGACCACCTCGACGGACAGGATGCTGCTCTCGTCCACGGTCACGGCCACCTGGGTGGGCTCGATGATGGCGGGGGAGCCGAAGCGCTCGCCCTCGATGGAGCCCTTCTGCCACTTGCCGTAGGCCTCGCCGGTGTAGGTGCCGGGGGTCATGGCGGCGGCGGTGGCCTCCGCGGGCGCGGCGGCGCCGAGGGTCTGGCCGCTGGCCTCAAGCGCGGCCTTGGCGGCGGTCAGTATGGCGGTGGAGGAGATGGTGCAGCCGGACACCACGTCCACCTCCACGGAGTTGGCGTTGACCATCATGCCGGGCATCAGCTCCACGGCCATCTGGCCCACGCCGGGGGTCTCGTTGGGTCCGTCGATGGCCACGTCGGTCAGCACGCCGTCCTCGATGGTCAGCGTGACGGTCACCTCGCCGCCGAAGCCCTGCTCCGTGGCGGACCAGGTGTTGCCCGCCTCGGCGAAGGCCGCGACGCAGGACAGCGCCAGGCACAGCGCCAGCGCGAGCGACAGGATCTTCCTCATGAAAATACCTCCTCATTTATAATAATATCACCGTAAAAAATATAGCACCTCAAACAGTTTGAGATGCAAGTGGGAATTAACAAATTTAACATTCGCGGGTCACCGGGGCCCAGCACTCGTAGTACACCGCGCCGGGGATGACGTCCTCGCCGCTGGCGCGGAACTCGCCCACCTTCGCCAGGGCGCGGTGGATGGCGGGGCCGCAGAGCCTGAGCCCGTTTTCCCGGGCGTAGTCCGCGATGGCCGCGTAGGAGGGGATGTCCCCGGAGCGTATGACCACCGTGTGGACGCACAGGGGATACTCCACCCGCTCCACCGGCGCGTCCACGGGCAGGCCGAAGCGCTCGGCGTCCCCGGCCCAGACGCAGTAGCCGCTCTCCCGGCCGTTCCACAAGTCGCCGGTCCGCACCGAATCCGCGGCCACGCGCACCGCGCCCTCCACGAAGGGCAGCGCGTCGATCCACTTCTCCAGCGGACGCCATATGGCCTCGTCCTCGATGATCTGGCCGTCCCGCCGGTCGATGAGCAGGTACATGGGCGGCAGCGCTGACAGCTCGCACACGTTCAGCATCCGGCGGACGCGGCCCACGTTCTCCCGCTGCCGGTCCAGCGCCTCCTTGCGGAAGCGAAGCCGCGCCATCTCACGCTCCACGCGCTCGGTCTGCGCCCGAAGGTGGCCGTCGATGCCGTCCAGCTCCGTCTCCCCGAACAGCGCCTGGATCTCCTTGGTGCCGAAGCCCATGTTGTGGTAGCTGCGCACGGAGGACAGCAGCTTGAGCGTCCGCACGTGGTAGCGCCGGTCGCCGCCGCCGCCGGAGCGCCGGGGGCGCAGGAAGCCCTTCTCCTCGTAGTACCGTATCGTCTGGGGCGATATGCCGAAGTGCCGCGCCAGCGTCCCGATCTTGATGAGCATGTCCGCGCCTCCGTCGTTTGATGGTTATTACTTGCGCTCCCTCTCGAATGGATATGTATCATTTTACCACATGCGGGCCGTATATGGCAATACCGATTTGTTATATTGGACGATAGGCGCACATCCTTTTCAGTTGCAAAATATCCCGGCGGATGGTATACTGGTCACGGCGGGCGGCGACGCGGGAAACGGCCGCCGATGGGAGGCGCGGGGCGTGAGCATCTCGAAGTACGAGGCATTCCTCAAGACCGTGGAATTGAAGAGCCTGACCAGGGCCGCGGAGGCGCTGGGCTACACCCAGTCGGGCATGACGTATATACTCAACTCCCTCGAGGAC
>JAFUWR010000322.1 GCA_017471125.1 Clostridia bacterium
AGGCAATAGGCAGTAGGCAGTAGGGGCTGCCCCCTCTCAGGCGCTTCGCGCCAGCTCTCCCCCTCACGGGGGCGAGCCAAGGCTGCCGCGTACAGGCGTGATCGGAGGCCCTTCCCCGTAGGGGCGCTGCCCTCAGCGCCCGCCCATTTGCGTCAAAGGCACGTCTTGAGGTATTCTATGAACTCGTCCGTCAATCCCAGGTCCCAGATGACGGAGCAGGAGAGGTACTTATCGCGGATGTCGCGGGAGCCGATGTAGGCGTCGACGACATCCTTGTCGGGCACGCCGATGTCGGCGGGGGCCATGGGCATGCCGGTGGCGGCCATGGCGTCGCAGAGCCACTTCGCGTCCGGCAATTCCTCCTTGACGATCTGCTTGATCTCGTCCCAGTGTTCGATGATCCTGTCCAGCCGCTGCGCGTGCCGGGCGGGATCGTTTTTATGCACCTTGTCCTCGATGGCGATGATCTGATCGGCGGTGTGGCCGAACACCCGGCGCACCTCGGCCTCCCAGGCCGCCCGGTCGAAGGACATCATGTGGGCCTCGGCCTTCGCGCGGTCGGGGGTCACGGTCACGAGCTTTTCATAGATCTTGAGCGTCAGCACCGTGCCGATGCCCACCTGTATGCCGTGCAGGTCGTAGGGCTCGCCGCGCTCCAGGGCCATCATCTCCCACATGTGGCTGAAATAGTGCTCCAGGCCGGAGGCGGGGCGGGAGATCTCCGCGTAGGCCATGCCGATGCCCGCCAGCACCAGCCCCTCAGCCACGGAGCCGATGGCGTCCGGGTCGCGCAGGGCGATCCTGTCCGACACGGCCATGATCTTGCGCAGGGCGGCGCGCATCAGCTCAGCCACGTCCTCGCAGTAGTACTCGTCGGTGATGAGGTGGGAGATGCGCCACTCGCAGATGGCGATGTACTTCGCCACCATGTCGCCGAGGCCCGCCCACAGCATGCGCATCGGGGCCTGGGCCAGTATGTCGGTGTCCAGCAGGATGCCCTCGGGCACGGCGGTGTACAGCGACACCTTCACGTGGTTCATCTCCATGGCGGCGTTGTTGGAGGCGTAGCCGTCCATGGACGGGGCGGTGCCCACCACCGCGCTGGGACGGCCCGTGGCCTTGGCGACCACCTTGCAGATGTCGTTCACCACGCCGCTGCCCACGGCCAGCAGCATGTCGCACGCGGGGTCCAGGTTCATGGTCACGCTGCCCACCTCCCACTCGGCGGGGGAGATGCGCTCCCGGCTCATGCCCGGCAGGCCGCTGTCGCCGCCGGTGCAGGGGATGACGTAGGTGGTGTGCTCCACGCCCGCGGCGGTCAGCGCCTCGTCCACCTTCCTGCCCGCCACTTCGTAGGTGTTGCCGTCGCAGACCACGAAGGGGCGCTTTTTCCCCATCGCCGCTACCAGCTTCGGGACCTCCGATACGATGCCCCGGCCGATGTTCAGGTACTTGAGCCCGCATACGTGGCGCTTCCCGCAGGTACATTTATAGCCCTCGGGCCTGATGAGCTCCGACAATGTCATGCTTCCAAAGTTCGGCATTTTGCCGCCCTCCTCTTTCATCTTTATTACGTCAATTATAACTTTTTTTGGACATAATTTCAACCTTTTTTAGCCTTTATGGACGACAAAAAGTCAATTATTACAGGGGTTTGCACGGTTTCGTAAAAATATGACATAAAAGTCCGAATGTTGACATTTTCTAAGGGGTTTTTGTTGGTATAATATATAATGCTTAGGATGTATGACTATATCTGGACGAACATGACGGGAAATTGAACGCTTACGAGGGAAGGTGAGGGCATGACGAAGCTGCGCAGGGCGCTGTGCGCGCTGTTGGTCGTGGCGCTCTGGCTCGTGCCCCTGGACGCCCTCGCCATGAACAAGAGCAAGGGCAACAAGATCACCAAGGACGACACGCCCACCAGCGCCTGGGTGTACACCTACGTGCTGACGGTGTACGACAAGCCCACCAAGGACTCGGAGGTGCTGGAGGAGGTGCCGTTCGCCAAGTCCATCGTGAAGCTCAAGGAGTCCAAGGGCTGGGCGAAGGTGATGACCACCAACGACGTCATCGGCTTCTGCAACGCCAAGCAGCTCACCGAGGACGACCCCAACACCCTGGACACCCACATGTACTGCTCCCGCAAGCACCCGGAGGTGTACCTGCGGCCCTCGTCGGACGCGCCGGTGATGGGCCACGTGGACCGCAACGAGAAGGTGCACGTGGTAGCCATGACGCCGCTGGGCGACTGGCTGCGCATCGAGGAGAACGGCTACTACTGCTACATCCCCCGCCCCTGCCTGGACTACGAGAAGTACGCCGACGGCGAGCTGGCCTGGGTGTCCCGGGAGAGCGTGGAGGTGTACTACGACCCGGAGCTGGACTCCAAATTCGGCACCCTCTACTTCGGCCAGGAGGTCACGCTGCTCCATTCCGACAGCGGCCGGGCGAAGATCCGCTCCGCCACCGGCTACATCGGCTACTGCGACCGCGGGGCGCTGACCACCATCAACCCCAACAGCCTGGACATCACCTGCTACACCCAGGTGTCCGGCAATTACCTGTTCACCTCGCCCACCGCCGACGCCGGCCGCCGCAACATCGAGGCCAACGAGAAGATGGTGCTGGACGCCGTGGACGAGCAGCGCTACTGGGCCAGGGTCAAGTACCAGGACGAGTACTACTACGTGCCCTTCGTGTTCCTGGACAAGGTCCAGCGCGGCGGCAACGACTACAAGGTGGTCTCCACCCGGGAGTCCGCCAACATCAAGGCCGGCACCAAGCAGTCCAGCGAGGTCATCGCCACCGTGCCCAAGGGCACGTCGCTGATATTGGTCGGCGCCACCGACCAGCACGCCCGCGTCGCCACCCAGCCCGACGCCAACGGGGTCAGGCAGATGGGGTATATCGAGATAAAGTATATCAAATAGCATAGAAACACCCGCGGCCCATGACCGAAACCGGTCATGGGCCGCGGGTGTTTTGGGCGGGCGGCGCAACGCCGCCCCTACGGGCGTCACGCCTTGGTTTCGCAGTAGATGCAGCGGTACACCTTGTTCTTCCGGTCGGTGAGGCGGAAGACGTGGTCGATGGAGCGCTCCACGGAGGTGATGCAGCGGGGGTTCTTGCAGCGGATGACGTTGGTGAGCTTTTCGGGCATGTCGATGCGGCGCTTCTCCAGGAGCTTGCCGTCGCGGATGATGTTGACGGTGACGCCGGGGTCCACGAAGCCCAGCACGTCGAAGTCCACGGGCATGTCGGAGTCGATCTTGATGATGTCCTTCTTGCCGCCGGTCTGGTGGGAAACGGCGTTCTTGATGAGGGCCACGGACACGTCCAGGCTGTCCAGGCCCAGCAGGTCGTAGATGCGCATGCCCCGGCCCGCGGTGATGTGGTCGATGACGATGCCGTTCTGTATGGCGTCTATGTTCATACTGCCACCTCCAAAAGCTTCAATATCAGCGCCATCCGCATGTACTTGCCGTTGAGCACCTGCTTGAAGTAGCAGGCGCGGGGGTCGTCGTCCACCTCGACGGCGATCTCGTTGACCCGGGGCAGCGGGTGCATGACGCACAGGTCGGGCTTGGCGGACCTGAGCTTCGCGGCGTCCAGGATGTAGCTGTCCTTGAGGCGCAGGTAGTCCTCCTCGTTGAAGAAGCGCTCCTTCTGCACGCGGGTCATGTACAGCACATCCAGCTCGGGCATGGCCGCCTCGAGGCTCGTGGTCTGCGTGTAGGGGATGCCGCGCTCGGCCAGCACGTCCTTCTTGACGTAGCTGGGCAGCTTCAGCTCGTCCGGGGAGATCAGCACGAAGCGGTTGTTCTCATACCGCGCCATGGCGTTGATGAGGCTGTGGACGGTCCTTCCGAATTTCAGGTCGCCGCACAGGCCGATGGTCAGCCCGCTGAAATCGCCCTTTTCCCGCCGGATGGTCAGCAGGTCGGCTAAGGTCTGGGTGGGGTGGCAGTGCCCGCCGTCCCCGGCGTTGATGACCGGGATGGACGCCGCGTTTGCCGCCACCAGCGCCGCGCCCTCCTTGGGGTGGCGCATGGCGATGATGTCCGCGTAGCAGCTCACCACCTTGGCGGTGTCGGACACGCTCTCGCCCTTGGAGGCCGAGGAGGTCGCGCCGTCGGTCATGGACAGCACGTTGCCGCCTAGCTCGTACATGGCCGCCTCGAAGCTCAGCCGCGTGCGGGTGGAGGGCTCAAAGAACAGCGTCGCCAGCTTCTTGCCCGCGCAGGCGTGGGCGTACTTCTGGGGATTCCCGATGATGTCCAGGGCCGTGGCGATCAGCGCCTCCAGCTCCCGGGGCGTCAGGTCGAGGATGTCTATCACGCTTCGCTTCATTTCTTCTGACCTCCGATCCAGCTCTCGTCCGACGGGTCGTCGCGGAAGGCGATCAGCCGCGCCACGTCCGCCCTGCCGATGTAGCCCTCCCGGGCCGCCACGTCCACCACCGCGTCGAAGTTGGTCAGCGAGTGGTTCTCCACCCCCGCCGCCTTGAGCCGGTCGAGGCCCTTCTTCATGCCGTAGGTGAATATGCTGACGATGCCCAGCACGTCCGCGCCCGCGTCCCGCAGGGCGTTCACCGCGTCGATGACGCTGCCGCCGGTGGAGATCAGGTCCTCCACGACCACGACCTTCTGGCCCGGCTCGAGCCTGCCCTCGATCTGGTTCTGCCGCCCGTGGTCCTTGGCCCCGGAGCGCACGTAGCCCATGGGCAGGCCCATCAGGTGGGCGGTGATGGCCGCGTGGGCGATGCCCGCCGTGGCCGTGCCCATCAGCACCTCCGCGTCCGGATAGTGCGCCTTGATGAGCGCCGCCAGGCCGTTTTCGATGTCCGACCGCACGTTCGGGGCCGTCAGCGTCAGCCGGTTGTCGCAGTAGATGGGGGACTTGATGCCGCTGGCCCAGGTGAAGGGCTCCTCCGGGCGGAGGAACACGGCGCGTATGGACAGGAGGTCCTTGGCGATGATGGTTTGCATTTATCCGTCTCCTTTGTACGTTCTACGGGGACTTGTGCCCAGAGGGATTAGGGATTAGGGAACAGGGAACAGGAAATGCCGCTACCGCCATTTCTGGTGAGATCGTTGGATCAGAAAGCGCGGCAGCCGGTATTTCTAATCCCTAATCCCTATTCCCTAATCCCTGTTTCGTCCACAAATTCGTTGATACAGCGTTCGTAGGCCGCTACTGGATCGAGCGCCGCCGTGATCGGCCGGCCCACGACGATGTAGTCGGAGCCGACGGCCTTGGCCTGGGCGGGGGTCATGACGCGCTTCTGGTCGCCCACGTCGCCGTCGGCGAAGCGCACGCCGGGGGTGACGGTGAGGAAGTCCGCGCCGCAGGCGTCGTGGACCTTCCCGGCCTCGAGCGGCGAGCAGACCACGCCGTCCAGCCCCGCGCGCCGTGCGGTCTCGGCGTAGTGCATGACCACCCGGTCGATGGGCTCCTTGATGAGCAGGTCGCGCTCCATGCTGGCCTGGTCGGTGGAGGTCAGCTGCGTCACGGCGATCAGCAGGGGCCGCGTGCCGTCGGGCCGGGTCAGGCCCTCGAGCGCCGCCTCCATCATGGCCGAGGTGCCCGCGGCGTGGAGGTTGGTGATGTCCACGTCCAGCCGCGACAGCACCGCCATCGCCTTCTTGACGGTGTTGGGGATGTCGTGGAGCTTCAGATCGAGGAATATCTTATGTCCCCGGGCCTTGATCTGCCGGACGATCTCCGGCCCCTCGGCGTAGTACAGCTCCATGCCGATCTTCACGAAGGGCTTGCGGCCCGTGAAGCGGTCGAGGAACGATAGCGTCTGTTCGGCCGACGAAAAGTCGCAGGCCACGATGACGTCCTTGCCCATTACGATGCGCCTCCTATGATGTCGGTCAGCCGGTCGATGCGGTACCTGTCCATGACCGCCGGCAGTTCTTCTATTATTTTCTTGCAGGCGAAGGGGTCGGCGAGGTTCGCCGCGCCCACCTCCACCGCCGTGGCCCCGGCCAGCATCATCTCGATCACGTCCTCCGCCGAGCTGACGCCGCCCATGCCGATGACGGGGATGTCCACCGCCCGCGCCACCTGGTACACCATCCGCAGGGCCACCGGGAACACCGCGGGGCCGGACAGCCCGCCGGTGACGTTGGCGATGACCGGGCGGCGGCGCGTCAGGTCGATGCGCATGCCCATCAGCGTGTTGATGAGGCTCACCCCGTCCGCGCCCGCGTCGGCGCAGGCTTTGGCGATGGCGGCGATGTCCGTCACGTTGGGGGACAGCTTCATGATGACCGGCTTGGTGGTCACGGCCTTGACGGCTTTCGTCACCGCCGCGGCCTGGGCCGGGTCGGTGCCGAAGCTCATGCCGCCGTGGTGGACGTTGGGGCAGGAGATGTTCACCTCCAGCCAGCCCACCTGCTCGCACCCGTCCAGGCGACGGCAGGTCTCGGCGTATTCCTCGACGGAAAACCCGCTGACGTTGGCCATGACCGGCTTGTGGAAGAGCTTCGCCAGGTTCGGCAGCTCCTCCGAGATGACCTTGTCCACGCCCGGGTTTTGAAGCCCCACCGCGTTCAGCATGCCCGAGGGGGCCTCCGCGATGCGGGGCAGGGGATTGCCCAGCCGGGGCTGGAGCGTCGTGCCCTTGAAGGAGAACGTGCCGAGGATGTCGATGTCGTACAGCGCCGCGAACTCCCGCCCGTAGCCGAAGGTGCCCGAGGCCGGGATGACGGGGTTGTCCAGTGTGATGCCCAGGAGCTTAACGGAGAGGTCTGGCATGGGATACACCCTTTCGTGGTTTTGAGTGTGGAGTGTGGAATGTGGAGTGTGGAATTTCCAGTGTGCCAGGGGACGAAAGTGCATGATACCAATGCCTTACTGGCCCAAGCTATCTTTAACTCCACTCTCCACTCTCAACACTCCACACTTCTGCCTTGGATCAGCGTTTCGTTTGACGTTTTACCATTTTATCTCGCAGGAGCTTAGGACCGGCCCGTCCTTGCAGATGCGCTTGTAGCCCGTCAGCGTCTCGCAGGTGCAGCCCATGCACGCGCCGAAGCCGCAGCCCATCCGCGCCTCGAAGCTCAACTGGCCGGGGCAGTCGAGGGTGTCGAACACCGCCCTCAGCATCGGCTCCGGGCCGCAGGCGAAGTAGTGGGTGGGGTCCGGGAGCAGGATGGCCGTCACGAAGCCCTTCGCGCCGTAGCTGCCGTCCGCGGTGGACACCCGCACATCGCAGCCCAGGGCCGCGAACTCGTCCTCGTAGAAGATCTCTCCCTTCGTATTGAACCCCAGGCAGACGGTGACCGCCCTGCCCTGCCCGCGCAGTCGCTTCGCCAGCAGGTACAGCGGGGGCACCCCCACGCCGCCGCCGATGAGCACCGGGCGCGCGCCCGCGCGGGAAAGGTCGTAGCCGTTGCCCAGCCCCGACAGCGCGTCCAGCGTCTCGCCGGGCTCCATGCGCGTAAGCTGTTCCGTGCCCTTCCCGACCACCTTGTAGATCAGGGTCAGCTTGTCCCCCTCCGCGTCGCACACCGAGATCGGGCGGCGCAGGTACAGCCCGTCCAGCTTTAGGTTCACGAATTGCCCCGGCGCGGCGATGGGGGACACGTCGCCCTGTAAGACCATGCGGCGGACGCCGGGGGAAAGAGGGGCGTTTTCAAGGATGGTGTAGATGACCTGTTTCATCGGTGCTCCTTATTTGGCGCTGCTGCCAGCGCCCATTTACGCATCTATCGTCGAGATCGTCAGCGTGGTCTCCTCGAGCACGTCGAGCAGCACGCGCACGGTATCGAGGGAGGTGAACAGGGAGATATTGTTCTCGGTGGCGCACTGTCTGATCTTGACGCCGTCGGAGAGGGCATTGGAGGAATTGATGTTGCGGGTATTGATGACGTAGGCGATGTGGCCCTGCCGCATGGACTCGACGATCTCCTCGGCCTCGCCCCTGTGGGCGTCGCTGATCTTTTGCAGCACATGGGTGCGGATGCCGCGCTCCTTGAGGTAGGCGGCGGTGCCGGCGGTGGCCTCGATGTTGAAGCCCAGGTTGTAGAACCGGCGGATCAGCGGTTCGGCCTCGGCCTTGTCCTCGTCGGCGATGGTGGCGAACACGGTGCCGTAGTTCTGGAGCCGCAGCCCGGACGCCTGGAGCGCCTTGTACAGGGCGCGGTTCAGCTTGTCGTCGTAGCCGATGGCCTCGCCGGTGGACTTCATCTCCGGGGACAGGTAGGCGTCGAGGCCCTTGATCTTGTTGAAGGAGAACACGGGCACCTTGACGTAGTGGCGCTTCTTCTCCTCGGGGTACAGGTCGAATATGCCCTGCTCCTTGAGGCTCTTGCCCAGTATGGCCTCGGTGGCGATGTCCGCGAGCGACCAGCCGGTGGCCTTGCTGAGGAACGGCACGGTGCGGGAGGACCGGGGGTTCACCTCGATGATGTACACGTTTTCGTCCTTGTCCACGATGAACTGTATGTTGTACAGTCCCACGATGCCGATGCCCAGGCCCAGCTTCTTGGCGTATTGCAGGATGATGCCCTTGACCCGGTCGGAGATGGAGAAGGCGGGGTAGACGGAGATGGAGTCGCCGGAGTGGATGCCGGTGCGCTCCACCAGCTCCATGATGCCCGGCACGAACACGTCGCGGCCGTCGCAGATGGCGTCCACCTCGACCTCCTTGCCCTGGATGTAGTGGTCCACCAGCACGGGCTTGTCGGCGTCGATCTCCACGGCCTCCTTGAGGTAGCGGCGCAGCTGCTGCTCGTTGCCGACGATCTGCATCGCCCGCCCGCCCAGCACGAAGGACGGCCTGACCAGCACGGGATAGCCGATCTCCGCCGCGGCGCGGACGCCCTCGTCCACGTTGGTGACGGCGCGGCCCTGGGGCTGGGGGATGTTCAGGTCTTTGAGTATCTGCTCGAAGCTGCCGCGGTCCTCGGCCCGCTCGATGGCGGCGCAGTCGGTGCCGATCAGCTTGACGCCGCGCTCCTGAAGCGGCTGCGCCAGATTGATGGCCGTCTGCCCGCCCAGCGAGGTGATGACGCCCAGGGGCTTCTCAAAGTCGATGACGTTCATCACGTCCTCCGGCGTCAGCGGCTCGAAGTACAGCTTGTCGGAGGTCTTGTAGTCGGTGGACACGGTCTCCGGGTTGTTGTTGATGATGATGGCCTCGTAGCCGTTGCGGCGTATGGTCTGCACCGCGTGGACGGTGGAGTAGTCGAACTCCACGCCCTGGCCGATGCGGATGGGCCCCGCGCCCAGCACTACCACCTTGGGCTTGTCCGTGCGCACGGAGGCGTTTTTCAGGTTGTAGGAGGAATACAGGTAGGGGATGTAGGTGCCGGTGTGCAGCGTGTCCACCATCGGGAAGGCGGGCGCGATGCCGTTGTCCTTGCGCAGCTTGCAGACGGACAGCTCGTCGGCGCCCCACAGCTCCGCGACGGTGCGGTCGGCAAAGCCCATCTTCTTGGCGTCGCGCAGGGCGTCGATGTCGCCCGCCTTGGACTTCAAAACGGTCTCCATGTCCGTGATCTTCCTGATGGACTCCAGGAACAGGGACGTTATCATGGTGATCTCGTGCAGCTTGTCCAGCGGCGCGCCGCGGCGGATCAGCTCGGTGATGGCGAAGATGCCGTCGGCGCGGAAGTCCTTGATGTAGCGCCACAGGCCGTCGTCGTCCATATTGGCGAACTTGGGCAGGCTCAGGTGGTGCGCGCCGTTTTCCAGCGAGCGCACGGACTTGAGCATGCACTCCTCGAGGGTCGCGCCGATGCCCATGACCTCGCCGGTGGCCTTCATCTGGGTGCCCAGCAGGTTCGGCGCGGAGGCGAACTTGTCGAAGGGGAACCGGGGGAACTTGGCCACCACGTAGTCCAGGCTGGGCTCGATGGCCGCGGTGCCGCCGGCCACGGGGATGTCCTCGAGGGCCATGCCCAGGGCGATCTTGGCCGTCACCGACGCGATGGGATAGCCCGACGCCTTGGACGCCAGCGCGGACGAGCGCGACACGCGGGGATTGACTTCTATCAGATAATACTCGCTGGTCTCGGGATGCAGCGCGAACTGCACGTTGCAGCCGCC
>JAFUWR010000323.1 GCA_017471125.1 Clostridia bacterium
CCCGCTCCGGCGTCACCTGCATGCCCGCGTCCCGGCAGACCTCGCCGTCCACCCGCGCGCGCCCCGCGGCGATGGCCCGTCGCGCCTGAGTGCGCGTCAGCCCCGTCAGCGCCGCCGCCTTGTCCAGCCGCATCAGGAAATCATCTCCATTTTGTGTAAAATTTTACTAAAAGTATTCACATTTATATATATTGTGTTATAATTTATATGGCAGGTCATATTTTTGCCATTATTTCGCCTGCCGGGAACACATTGAAGGTACATGACGTCCAAGTTTGGCGTGACAAGCCAAGCGGACGATCCATGATGAGTATACCATCACGATCGCTTTGGCGTCAAGACGGGAGGACTATTTTATGAGCGATAAGAAGCGGACGACGGGCGGCGGCAACAAAGCGGCCAGCCGCAGGCGGACGAAGAAGCAGCGCAGGCAATACAACTCCATCATGCGGCTGCTGGCGGTGGCGGTATCGCTGATGGTGCTGGCGGCGGTGGTGATCGTGGTCGCGCCGAAGCGGAGCCACACGGTCATCATCAACCACCCGAGCCTCTCCCCGGACGTGGAGATCGCCGCGCCGCCGATGGAGACCGACGAGCCGCAGTTGGTGCGCATCGACCCGACGAAGGTGCCCGCCACGGCGACGCCCTCGGCCACGCCGGTGCTGACCGACGCGCCCACCGAGGTCCCCACGGAGGAGCCGCAGCCCACCGAGGCCGCGGCGGACGCGGGGTTCGAGTACCTGCCGGTGTATAAGAAGGCGGACATCTTCGAGCGGAAGATCGCCATCACCGTGGACGACTGCTTCCAGGTCCAGAATTTGCAGACCATCGCCACCGTGGCCTACCAGAACGGCGGCAGGATCACCATCTTCCCCATCGGCGAGAACCTGTCCAAGTCCGGCATGGCCGACACGCTCAAGACCTGCGCGTTCAAGCTGGGCTTCGAGATCGAGAACCACACCTGGAGCCACAGCCGCATCTTCCGCCTGCCGGAGATCGAGATGGCCAAGGAGATCTGGAACCAGAGCCAGGCGCTGAACATGGCGCTGGGCGTCAACTACGAGCAGCACTTCTTCCGCCTGATGGGCGGCGACGGCTCCAGCGACCAGCGCACCCACAACTACCTCAAGCAGCTGGGCTACAAGGGCATCGCCGAGTGGTCCCTGTCCGGCTCCGACGCCGACATCCAGGAGATCGAGGCGCATTTGCAGCCCGGGGCCATCTACCTGTTCCACACCACCGACCGGGACACCGACATCCTGCGGTCCTTCATCCCCTACGCGGTGGCCCAGGGCTACCAGTTGGTGACGCTCAACGAGCTGCTGGGCTTCGAGCCCAACGCCGTCAGCGAGTACAAGGCCCAGGACATGCCCATGCCCCAGGAATACGTGGACGAGTACCGCACCCACAAGGTGGGCGACTACGCCTATAACGTCGTGTTGATGCAGGACAAGCTCCGCGAGCTGGGCTTGCTGGTCATGGAGGGCGAGTCCACCGGCTACTACGGCGAAAAGACCGCCGAGGCCATCCAGAAGTACCAGGAGCAGCAGGGACTGCCCGCCACCGGCGTCGCCGACAGCGAGACGCAGAAGAAGCTGTTGGGGGTATAGCCGCGATACGAAGCGCCCGCCGCGTCCGATTTGGACGCGGCGGGCGCTGTTCGTTTTGGTCACTCGTCGTATTCCCTGGCCGGTACCCGCTGCCGGAACAGCAGGGAGATGCACCACAGGCTGGCGATGCCCACCACGGTGTAGATCACCCGGCTGACGGTGGCGGCCTGCCCGCCGAACAGGTAGGCCACCAGGTCGAAGCGGAACAGGCCCACCAGCAGCCAGTTGATGCCGCCGATGATGGTCAATACGAGGGACGTGCGATCCAGCATAATAACAACTCCTTTTCTGCGCCGGTCGCCCGGCGTCGTATCCCTATTCTTGCCCGTCCCGCGCAAATTATACCAGTTCTGCCGGGAATTTCACGGGGATCGGCCGCATAAATAATCCCACGCCGAAGGGAGGAAGATGCTGATGCTGAGATCGTTTCGTGAGAACGCGCTGACCCTGCCCCGACTGCCCGGCCCGGACGCCGTGAAGGCGGGCTTGCTGACCGCCGCAAAGTGGGCGGGCGTGGCGGCGCTGGCCTTTGTGCTGAGCCGCGCCGCGCTGGCGACGCCGGACCCCGTCTGCGCCCTGGCCCCGTTCG
>JAFUWR010000324.1 GCA_017471125.1 Clostridia bacterium
ATGCCCACGCGCCCGACGTTCACCGTGGCCGCGGTCTCCAGGGTGTCGATGCCGCGCCCCGCCGCCTCGCAGCCGATTAGGCGCACGCCCTCATCCTCGATAAAGTGGTAGAACGCGCCGATGGCGTTGGAACCGCCGCCCACGCACGCCAGCACCGCGTCGGGGAGCCGCCCCTCCTTTTCCATCAACTGCTCCTTGATCTCCCGGCTGATGACCGCCTGGAAATCCCGGACGATGGTCGGGAACGGGTGCGGGCCCATGACGGAGCCCAGGCAGTAGTGGGTGTCGTCGATGCGGCTGGTCCACTCCCGCATGGCCGCGGACACGGCGTCCTTCAAGGTCGCGGTGCCGGTGGTGACCGGGATGACCTCCGCGCCCAGCAGCCGCATGCGGTAGACGTTCAGCGCCTGCCGCTCGGTGTCCTCCTTGCCCATGTACACCACGCAGGACATGCCCAGCAGCGCCGCGGCGGTGGCCGTCGCCACGCCGTGCTGCCCCGCGCCGGTCTCCGCGATCAGCCGGGTCTTGCCCATGCGCTTGGCCAGCAGCGCCTGGCCCAGCACGTTGTTGATCTTGTGCGCGCCGGTGTGGTTCAGGTCCTCGCGCTTTAGGTATATCTTCGCGCCGCCCAGGTCCGCGGTCATCCGCGCCGCGTGGTAGAGGCGGCTGGGACGGCCCGCGTAGTCGTTGAACAGCGCCGTCAGCTCCGCCTGGAAGCCCGGGTCGGCCTTGGCCTCGTTGTAGGCGGCCTCCAGCTCGATCACGGCGTTCATCAGCGTCTCGGGGATGTACTGCCCGCCGTGGACGCCGAAGCGCCCCTTACTGTTGCTCATGTCGGTCTCCTTCCGAGGCGGCGCGCACCGCCTCCACGAATCTTCTCATCTTTTGTGCGTCCTTATGGCCGTCCGTCTCGACGCCGGAGCTCACGTCCACCGCATAGGGATGGAGCCGCCGCACGGCCTCCGCGACGTTGTCCGGCCCCAGCCCCCCGGCCAGGAAGTAGGGCCTGTCGAAGCCCTCCAGCAGCGACCAGTCGAAGGCCGCGCCGGTGCCGCCCGCGCCGTTGTCCAATAATATATGGTCCGCGAGGCTCGACCGGGCGCGGCGCAAATCAGCCTCGTTCTCCACACGTATCGCCTGTATGATGGGCCTGTCGGTCAGCGCCCGCAGGCGGCGGATGTAGGCGTCGTCCTCATGCCCGTGGAGCTGGGCCACGTCGATCACGTTCGCGTCGAGCAGCCCCGCCACGAACGCCGCGTCCGCGTCCACGAACACGCCCACGGCGCGTATGCCGTCGTCAAGGAGCGCCTTCAGTGCCGCCGCCTGTTCGGGGGATACATATCGACGGCTCTTCTCGGCGAACACGAAGCCCACATAGTCGGGCCTCAGACGGTTCGCCGCCTCGATGTCCCGGGGCCGCGAGAGCCCGCACAGCTTGATCTTGGTCATGGCTCGCCCTTCAATTCCCGCAGCCGCGCGGCCTTGTCCGGGGCGCGCATCAGCGCCTCCCCCACCAGCACGGCGTCCGCGCCCATGTCCCGGGCGACCTGCACGTCCTCCGGGCCGCGCACGCCGCTCTCGGACACGAACAGCACGCCCTCGGGGATCAGCGCCCGCAGGCGGCGGCTGTTGCCGGTGTC
>JAFUWR010000325.1 GCA_017471125.1 Clostridia bacterium
GCAAGTGATGGCTTTTTTGGATGACGAAGACGAAGAAAACGAAGATTAGCCCGCTGAAAAGTGGGGGAGAGGGCAGTGCATGTCGCTGCCTTTTTTATGCCCATTTTGAGATTGAGTGGAACAAAATCAGGAAGTTGACGATTGATTGTCATTTCGCACCTATCAGGTTCTAAATATTGACGTTTCGCACCTGATATGTTATAATGGATGCAAGGAGGTGCGCGAAATGGCACAGGCGACCTTTAGCGTCCGCATGGACGAGGGCTTGAAGCGGCAGTTCGACGGGCTCTGCCAGGAATTCGGCATGAACGCATCGACGGCCATCAACGTATTTGCCCGGGCGGTGGTCCGGGAGCGCAGGATCCCCTTTGAGATCGCCTCCCCCGAGCGCGAGGTGACCCGGGAGGGCGCGATGCGGGCGTTCCATGCGCTGCGCGCACAGGCCAGGGAGAACGGCGTTTCGGACATGTCGCTGGATGAGATCAACGAGGAGATACGTCTGGCGCGGGAGGCGCGGCGATGACCTGCTTCGCGGTGCTGGACACGAACGTGCTGGTCTCCGCGCTGTTGTCGAGCCGGGAGGACGCCGCAACGGTGCAGGTCGTTGAACGGCTCGTCGCGGGGCGCATCATCCCGGTGTACAGCGACGACATCCTGTCGGAATACCGCGACGTGTTGAACCGCGCAAAATTCGGGTTCGACCCGGAGGTCGTCCAATACCTGTTGAGGACGGTCGAGACCTACGGCCTATCGGTTACACCGTCGCCCACAGGGACGGTGCTGCCGGATATCAAGGACCTGCCGTTCTACGAGGTGGTCATGGAGGCGCGGGACGACGGCACGTACCTCGTGACCGGCAACCTCAAGCACTTCCCCCGCGAACCCTTCATCGTCACCGCGCGACAATTGCTGGACATCCTCGGAGACGCATGAAAAGACCGCTGCCAACCTCGGCAGCGGCCTTTTCAGCAATCCTCAAAGTGTCACATGTCAGTCGATCACGCCGCCCTCGACCACGAGGTTGTCGGGGTCGACCGCGTCGCCGTAGACGTCCTTCAGGGTCGCCTCATAGTCGGCGTGGAAGAACTGCTCGGCGGCCAGGGCCTCGATCTCCTCGTTGATGAAGTTCAGCACGGTCTCGTTGCCCTTCTGCACCGCGGGCGCGATGGTGTCCAGGCTGCCGAGGGTCTCGATGCCCACGGTGAAGCCGGGGTTCTCGATGGCCCAGGCCAGCACCTCGGTGTTGTCGGTGGACAGGGCGTCGCCGCGGCCGTCCAGCAGGGCGTTGAAGGTCTCGGTGTAGGTGTCGAACTTGAGCAGCTCCACCTCCGGCTCGTTGGCGGTGAACCAGGTCTCGGCGGTGGTGCCCTTGGAGACGATCAGGCTCTTGCCGCGCAGGTCCTCGACGGAGGTGATCAGCGCGTCGTCGGGGCTGACCACGCCCAGGGCGACCTTCATGTAGGGCAGCGCGAAGTCGACGACCTCGGCGCGCTCGGGGGTGACGGTGAAGTTCGCCAGGATGATGTCCACCTTGGCGCTGGTCAGGTACTCCACGCGGTTGGGGGCGTCCACGCTCACCAGCTCCAGCTCCACGCCCAGGTCCTCGGCCAGGCGGCGGGCGAAGTACACGTCATAGCCCTGGTATTCGCCGGTCTCGTCCACATAGCCGAAGGGCTTCTTGTCGGAGAACACGCCGATGGTCAGCTTGCCGCTCTCCTTGATCTCGTCGAGGCTGCGGGCCTGGGCGTCCGCCAGGGCCGCGGGGATGGACAGCACGAGGACCAGTGCAAGAACCAACGCAAACAGCTTTTTCATGATAAACGCTCCTTTTCATATCGTCTTTGTGAGTAGTGACGGCACATCCACTTCCGGCCTGCTCACATCATACATCGCGCCATGAAATGCGCCCCCCTTCGCAAAAAACATGGGATGGTGACTCTATACGTCATCCATCCCATTGTTGATCCGCCCCGCGCGCACGCTAAGGCAGCCGACAGGTCGATGGACGACGCCCCCGGCACATACAACACATGTAATAACGCTTCATGGGGGTCGCCTCCTTTCACTTTCCTATCGGATTGATATGATTATATGCCCTTCCGGGCCGCTTGTCAACCGGTTTACGATTTTTTAACGCTGTCGAACTCGAAGGTGTTCAAGAACTGCCGCGCGCGCTCGGTCTGGGGATGGTGGAAGAACTGGGCAGGCGGCGCTTCCTCGGCCACGTGGCCCGCGTCCAGGAACAGCACCCGATCGGCCACGGCCTCGGCGAAGCGCATCTCGTGGGTGACGATCAGCATGGTCATGCCGTCCCGGGCCAGGTCCAGCACCACGTTCAGCACCTCGCGCACCATCTCCGGGTCCAGCGCGGCGGTGATCTCGTCCAGCAGCAGCATCCGCGGGTGCATCAGCAGCGCCCGCACCAGCGCCACGCGCTGCTTCTGGCCGCCGGAAAGCTGCCGGGGCAGGGCGTGGGCCTTGTCCGCCAGGCCGACCCGGGCCAGCGCCGCCTCCGCTTCCTTCTCCACCTCGGCCCTGGGCCGCTTCAGCGCCCGCACCGGCCCGAGGGTCAGGTTGCCCATCACGTCCATGTGGGGGAACAGGTCGTAGCTCTGGAACACCATGCCGATCTGCCGGCGCACCTCCACCATGTCCCCGTGGCCGATGGGCTTGCCGTCCAGCAATATCTCGCCGCTGTCCGGCTGCTCCAGGCCGTTCACGCACCGCAGAAGCGTGCTCTTGCCGCAGCCGCTGGCCCCGACCACCACGATGACCTCGCCCTCGCGGACCTTCAGGGAGATCCCGTCCAGCACGCCTGAACCATCGAAGCTCTTTATCAGATTCCTTATCTCAAGGACGATCTTTTCCACACTCCACACTCCTAACTCCACACTCTCTCAAGCCAGCCCGCCGCCAGCGAGATGGGCCAGCAGGCGAAGAAATAGAGGAAGAACACCACGGCGTAGATCCACACGGCGGCCTGGGGCGCGTCGTAGCGGGCGGCGTCGATGATCTGGCTGCCCACCTTGAGCACCTCCACCACGCCGATCAGCATCACCAGCGAGGTGGTCTTGATCATGCGGGTGGCCAGGTTGATGGCCTGGGGGATGAGCCGCCGCGCCGCCTGGGGCAGCAGCACGTAGCGCCAGGACTGGGCGGTGGTCAGGCCGAGGGCGGCGGCGCTCTCCCGCTGGTGGGTGGGGATGGAGGTGATGGCGCCGCGCACCAGGTCGCCCATCTCGCCCGCGCCCCAGAAGGTGAACACGATCACCGCCGCGGTCTCGCCGGAGAGCTGTAGATTGAACGCCTTGGCGAGCCCGAAGTACACCAGGAACAGCAGCACCAGCTGCGGCACGATGCGCACCGTCTCCAGCCACAGCCGCATGACGGCGCGGACGACGGGGTTCTTCAAGGTCATCAGCACGCCCACCAGCAGTCCCAGCGCGACCGACAGCGCCACGGAGATGAGCGACAGCTTGAGCGTCACCCCGAGGCCCCTCATCAGGCGCTGGAAGTTGTTGCCCTTAAACAGCACGGCCAAATCCTGCATGGCGAAGCCTCCTTTCCAGCAGCGAGAACACGATGGAGATGGGCAGCAGCAGCACCAGGTACGCCACCGTCAGCATCAGAAGCGCCTCGTCGGTCTTGTAGTACATGCCGATCAGGTCCTTGGCCACGTACATCAGGTCCGCCAGCGCCACCGCGGAGAACACGCTGGTCTCCTTGATGAGGAACACCGCGTTGGCGCCGATGGCGGGGATGGCCGTCGCCAGCGCCTGGGGGAGGATGACGAAGCGCATGTTCTGCATGGGCGTCAGGCCCAGGCACATGCCCGCCTCGTGCTGCACCCGGTCCACCGCCTCAAGGCCGCTTCGAAGCGCCTCGGCCATGTACGCGCCGCCCAGGAACGTCAGCCCCACGATGGCGCAGGTCTCCGCCGACAGCTTGACGCCGACCTTCGGAAGCCCGAAATATAGAAAGAACAACTGCACCAGCAGCGGCGTGTTCCGCGCCAGCTCGATGTAGACCCCCGCGACCCGCCTCAGGACCGGCACCTTGTAGTACCGCACCAGGCAGCACACCGCGCCCACCGCCAGCGACAGCAGGATGCCCGCCGCGCCCAGCCGCAGCGTCAGCCCCGCCGCCTTGACGTACATCGGCAGGAACTTGCGGATGAACTCCGTATCCAATGGGTATCAACTCCCTCTTATCATACCATGAAAAAACAGCGGCACGCGGCCGCTGCATACTATGCAGGACAAACGTCGTCGGCGCACGGGCAGGATCATCCCCTCCCGCGACAACACGCGCCCCAACGGGCGATATGCTTCAACATGGTAATGCGCCTCCGTTCGTTATAAGTATAGCCCCCGCTACATACGCAGTCAATAGGATTATGGAAATTTAATGTATTTAGGGAGTAGGCAGTAGGCAATAGGCAGTAGTCGGTTGCCTGTTATCGCGGGACGTAGGGGCGCTGCCCCCAGCGCCCGCAGGCTCCCCTGCGTAGGGGGAGCTGTCAGCGTAGCTGACTGAGGGGGCGTCGTAGGGGCGCCGTTGCGGCGCCCGCCTGGGACCTCATCCGTCATTTGCTGCGCAAATGCCA
>JAFUWR010000326.1 GCA_017471125.1 Clostridia bacterium
CCCTGTCCGGCGGACTGGTGACCAACGCCCGCATCCCCTTCGCCTATCTTTCCCAGTTCGACGGCATCGTGCCCATCTGGGGCTTCCAGCACATGCATGAATTGGAGGAGGTCCTGGCCTACGCCGAGAACCCGCCCGAGCTGGATGAAGCGACCCGACAGCTGATCGAGGCCGACCGACGGGAGCTGGTGGGCGCGTTCTGCCGCAGCTGCGGCTACTGCCTGCCCTGTCCCGCGGGGATCCCCATCCACAACGCCAACCGCATGCGCCAGCTGTTGGAGCGCTCGCCCTGGCGCAACTGGGTCACGCCCCAGTGGCAGGCGGATATGGAGAAGATCGAAAACTGCATCCACTGCGGCGCCTGCGCCAAGAGATGCCCCTACGGGCTGAAGCCCTATGAGACGTTGCCGACGCAGCTGGCCTTCTACAGGGAATTCGTGAAGACCCATCAAATCTGAACCGATTATAGAGAGGATCGATCTTGTACCAGCACTTTCCCCGGCCCGACCGGTACTGTGGCCCCTGCGGGCACCTGAATGCATTTGTACACGAGCGCCGCATTGACGGCGCTCCAGGCTTTTTGCGCGGTTTGCGGGCGGTGTTCGTATCGGATACCCATGTGCTGCGCCGCACCACGGGGGCCGAGATCGACGCCCTGGTGGACCGCGTCGCGGCGCTGTCGCCCCAGATGCTGCTGTTGGGCGGCGACTATGCCGACGACGGGGCGGACGCCGTGCGCCTGTTCGAAGCCTTCGGCAGGCTGCGCGTTCCCCTGGGCGGCTTCGGGGTGATCGGCAACAACGATGCCGAGGCCTGGACCGGGCGGCTGGACGCGCTGAAGGCGGTCATGGCCCGCGCCGGTATCGAGATGCTGGTCAACGGCTGCGTGCACCTGCCCCTGAACGGCGGCACGCTGCACATCGCCGGGGTGGATGAGTTCAAGAACGGCAAGCCCAACGCCCTGGGGCTGTATCCGGATGCGCCGTGCGAGGACGAATACCGGCTGTTGCTGTCCCACTACCCGGTGATGCCAGCGGTGCGGCCGGAGCTGATGCTGTGCGGGCACACCCACGGGGGCCAGTTCAATCTGCTGGGCCTTACGCCCTTTGCCGTAGGCTTCGAGCGCCTGAAGCCGCCGCGGGTGCCCACCCTGGCCATCAGCGGCCAATTCCAGCTGGGCGGCATGAAGCTGATCATCAGCAAGGGCATCGGGGCGAGCCGCCTGCAGCTGCGCGTCGGCGTGCGTCCGGAGATCGAATTGCTGCGCTTTGAGTAAGGGAAAAATAAATCCGCTGAAAAAGCCAAAACGCCATTGACTTTCCACGCTCCAGCCGCTATAATGAATACAGTTCAAGGGCGCTTGAACGCAATGGAAACTTATCCTGTGGTGTGCGTTAGTCAATGCTTTTACCCACAGATTCATAAAAGGATTCCGGGTCGGTCTGCAGATGTCAAGCCTCCGTTCGCAGTGGAAGGCAGTAAGCAGCCGCAGGTCTCCGCCCTGCCTGAGCGGCGGGTGAAAAAGCAAAAGCAGACGGCACTCTTGGGATATTTAAGGAGCTCGCAAGGGCTCCGTCTTTTTTTGTCCGTCAGAGGCAAAAAAGTGAATATAGTCCTATTTTTTGCCAGCATAGCACAATACATCCGGGGAAATCAATGTTATATTAAAATTAACCGTAAAGTCGGTCTTTGTATTGGCAAAACTGACGGCAATTTTAAGGAGGAACGATAATTATGGCACAGAACAGGTACATCGGCAGCTATCCGGTCATCGGCATCCGCCCGGTCATCGACGGCCGTCGCGGCCCGCTGAAGGTGCGCGAGAGCCTTGAGGACCAGACCATGAACATGGCGAAGGCCGCCGCGAAGCTGTACGAGGAGAATTTGCGCTATTCCAACGGCGAGCCCGTGAAGGTCGTCATCGCCGACACCACCATCGGCCGCGTGGCCGAGACCGCCGCCTGCGAGGAGAAGTTCCGCCGCGAGGGCGTGGCCATCACCCTGACCGTGACCCCCTGCTGGTGTTACGGCTCCGAGACCATGGACATGGACCGCAACACCATCAAGGCCGTCTGGGGCCTGAACGCCACCGAGCGTCCCGGCGCGGTGTACCTGGCCTCCGTGCTGGCCACCCACGCCCAGAAGGGCCTGCCGGCCTTCGGCATCTACGGCCATGACGTGCAGGACGCGGACGACACCGTGATCCCCGACGACGTGGTCGAGAAGCTGCTTCGCTTCGGCCGCGCGGCCGTGGCCGTGGCCACCATGCGGGGCAAGAGCTATTTGCAGATCGGCTCCATCTGCATGGGCATCGGCGGCTCCATCATCGACTCCAAGTTCATCGAGGAGTACCTGGGCATGCGCGTCGAGTCCGTGGACGAGGTGGAGATCATCCGCCGCATGACCGAGGGCATCTACGACGAGAAGGAGTTCGCCAAGCTGAAGGCGTGGGCGGACGTCAACGTCAAGGAGGGCTTCGACAAGAACCCCGAGGCGCTGCAGCGCTCCCGCGAGCAGAAGGACAAGGATTGGGAGTTCACCCTGAAGATGTACCTCATCATCAAGGATCTGATGAACGGCAATCCCAACCTGCCCGCCGGCCGCGAGGAGGAGATGGTCGGCCACAACGCCATCGCCGGCGGCTTCCAGGGCCAGCGCCAGTGGACGGACTTCTATCCGAACTGCGACTTCCCCGAGGCCATGCTGAACACCTCCTTCGACCACAACGGCGCCCGCGAGCCCTACGTGCTGGCCACTGAGAACGACGTGCTGAACGGCCTGGGCATGCTGTTCATGAAGCTGCTGACCAACAAGCCCCAGATGTTCGCCGACGTGCGCACCTACTGGAGCCCCGAGTCCGTCAAGCGCGTCTCCGGCTATGACATGGACGGCAAGGCCAAGGAGAACGGCGGCATCATCCACCTCATCAACTCCGGCGCGTGCTGCCTGGACGCCAACGGCCAGGCCCGCGACAAGGACGGCAACCGCGTCATGAAGCCCTGGTACGAGGTCACCGAGGCCGACCAGAAGGCCATCATGGAGCACACCACCTGGAACTACGCCGACCTGGGCTACTTCCGCGGCGGCGGATATTCCTCCCGCTTCGTGACGGACTGCGAGATGCCCGCCACCATGATCCGTCTGAACCTCGTCGACGGCTTGGGCCCGATGCTCCAGATCGCCGAGGGCTGGACCGTGGCCCTGCCGGACGATGTCAACGACATCCTCTGGAAGCGCACCGACTACACCTGGCCCTGCACCTGGTTCACCCCCCGCTGCGACGGCAAGGAGGGCAGCCCCTTCAAGACCGCCTATGAGGTCATGAACAATTGGGGCGCCAACCACGGCGCGATCAGCTACGGCCACATCGGCGCGGACCTGATCACCTTCGCCTCCATGCTCCGCATCCCCGTGGCGCTGCACAACGTGCCCGTGGAGAAGATCTATCGCCCGGCGGCCTGGAACGCCTTCGGCATGGACAAGGAGGGCGCCGACTATCGCGCCTGCGCGAACTACGGCCCGTTCTACAAGAAGCGCTAAACCACAAATCAGAACATACCGTTTGGAGCGCCTCCCCGAGAGGGGAGGCGCTCCAGTATTTTTTGGGCTCCACCCGTGCAACAATAATCCATATACTTGCAACCCAATCCCATAGACACTTTTAACTTGAACCAATATAATTCTTAATATGGATGTGCGATTTTGTCGGCTCTATGCCCATAAATCGCCGCCCGTTTTTGGGCTACTTGTGGACAGTGCCGGAGGCGGAGCGCTCGCTCAATTAACCTTCGGATGTTATAAAAGAGAAGGAGGAGTTACCCGTTATGAAGATCCGCAAGATTCTCGTCGCCTGCGCCCTCGTGATGACCCTGGTGGTCGCCAGCGTTTCCGCGCTGGCCGCGGACGCCCTGGATGTCAAGATCTGGGACAACAACCAGCTGGCCGGCCTGCAGGAGATCGCCGACCTCTGGACCGAACAGAGCGGCATCCCGGTGAACATCCAGGTCGTGAACTGGGACAACTACTGGACCCTGCTCGAGGCCGGCGCGTCCGGCGGCGACATGCCCGACGTGTTCTGGATGCACTCCAACAACGCCGAGATGTACATGTCCGCCCAGAAGCTGCTGGACCTGACCGACTACATCGCCAACAGCGAGGTCGTCGACATGGACAACTACTACGCCGACATCAACGCCCTGTACAGCAAGGACGGCAAGAACTACGCCGTGGCGAAGGACCATGACACCATCGCGCTTCTGTACAACAAGGCCATCTTCGACCAGTACGGCGTGGACTATCCCACCGACGACTGGACCTGGGAGGACTACAAGGCGGCGGCCGAGGCCATCACCGAGGCGTCCGGCGGCACCGTCTACGGCGGCGCTGTGAACACCAACAACAACCAGGACAGCTTCTACAACATCATCTATGATTTCGGCGGCTACGTGATCTCCGACGACAAGAAGTCCTCCGGCTGGGACAACGAGAACACCATCAAGGCCTTCGAGTTCATGACCACCCTGATGAACACCCCCGACAACCCCAACAGCGCCTGGGCGCCCCAGACCCTGCTGGCCGAGAGCGGCAAGAACGTGCTGTTCGAGAACGGCAAGATCGCCATGGACACCGAGGGCTCCTGGATGATCCGCGAGTTCTACGACTACGAGGGCTCCGAGAACTTCGCCTGGGCCATGCTGCCCTACTGGGATGCCAATGGCAACGGCCAGAGCGATGAGGGCGAGCGCGTCTCCATCTACAACGGCCTGGGCTGGGCCGCCTCCGCGGACGTGGCCGATCCCGACGCCGCCTGGAGCCTGATCGAGTGGTTCTCAAGCCACGAGATGCAGGTCAAGCAGTCCGAGCTGGGCGTCACCATGGCCGGCTACATCGGCGATTCCGAGCCCTTCATGACCAGCGCCTTCCCGGGCATGGACATCTCCGCCTTCCTGAAGATGGAGACCGAGGGCACCCTCGTGTTCCGTCCGTACAGCAAGTACACCTCCCGCTGGGAGGACGACGCCACCCGCGACCTGGTCACCATCTGGAACGATCCCTCCACCATGAATGACGTGCTGACCAAGATGGCGGCCGACATGAACAACTGGCTGGCCCAGGAATGATCCCGAACCAGTCCGTCTGACGATCTGGGGGCCCGGAGCTCTCGCTCCGGCCCCCGAACCATCCAGATAGGGGGTAAAGTCCAATGGCAAGGCGCAAGATGACGCCCAGTCAGAAGAGTCAGGCCAAATGGGGCCTGGCATTCGTGGCGCCGACCATGATCGGCTTGCTGGTGTTGAACTTCTATCCGATCTTCGACACCATCTACCAGTCCTTCTTCAAGACCGGCGACTTCGGCATGGGGAACATCTTCGTGGGTCTGCAAAACTACGGGACGGTGCTCAAGGGCTCCGAATTCTGGACGAGCCTGGGCAACACCTTCAAGTATGCCCTGATCGAGGTGCCCTTCTCCGTGGTGTTCGCGCTGCTGCTGGCCGTGTTCCTCAACCGGAAGATCGCCTTCCGCGGCGGCTACCGCACGGTGTTCTTCCTGCCCATGGTGGCGGCCCCGGCGGCGGTGGCCATGGTCTGGCGCTTCCTGTACAACCAGCAGTTCGGCCTGATCAACAACGTGTTCCACTCCACCACCGCCTGGATCTCCGACCCGAAGATCGCGTGGATCTCCATCGGCGTCATCGGCGTGTGGTCCATCGTGGGCTACAACATGATCCTGCTGATCTCGGGCCTCCAGGAGATCCCGCACGACTACTACGAGGCCGCGGAGATCGACGGCGCGACGGGCATCAAGCAGTTCTTCCGCATCACCCTCCCGCTTTTGAGCCCCACGATCTTCTTCATCCTCCAGACCCGCATCATCGGCGCGCTGCAGCAGTTCGACCTGATCTTCATGGTCATGGACAAGTCCAACGCGGCGCTGCCCAAGACGCAGACGGTGGTCTACTACTTCTATGACTACGCATTCACCCGCAACCTGCGCGGCATCGGCGCGACGATCGTGGTGTGCATGCTGGTCATCATCATGCTGATCACACTCATTCTCCAAAAGACGGAGAAGAAGTGGGTCTTCTACAACTAAGGAAGGAGGCGGGGTATGGAAAGCTATAAGGCGAAAAAGGCGCTCACGCAGTCGCTCATCCATCTGTTCTTGATCATCTTCTCCATCACCATGCTGGTCCCCTTCCTGTGGATGGTGCTCACCGCCTTCAAGACCCAGGCGGAGTCCACCGCCATAGACCCCTTCGTGTTCCTGCCGTCGAGCTGGAAATTCGATAACTTCGGGACGGTGTGGTCCAGCTACAACTTCCTGTACCTGTACAAGAACACGCTCTTGATGATCTTCTTCCGCGTGGTCTGCGCGGTGCTGACGGCGACGATGGCGGGCTACGCCTTCGGCCGCCTGCAGTTCCCCTTCAAGAACCTGCTGTTCTCGCTGGTGCTCATCCAGATGATGGTGCCCAGCCAGATCTTCATCATCCCGCAGTACATCATGGTGTCCAAGCTCAAGTGGCTCAACACCATCGCGGGCCTGGTGTTCCCCGGCATGGTCACGGCCTTCGGCACGTTCCTGCTCAAGACCGGCTACCAGGGCCTGCCGCGGGACCTTGAGGAGGCCGCCTCCATCGACGGCTGCAACATCGGCCAGCAGTTTTTGATGATCATGATGCCCCTCACGCGCTCCTCGATGGTGTCGCTGGGCATCTTCACCGCGGTGTTCGCGTTCAAGGACCTGATGTGGCCCATGATCGTGTGCTCCAATTCCCTCAACACCACGCTGTCCGCGGGTCTTGCCAAGATGCAGGGCCAGTTCAGCTCCAACTACCCGCAGCTCATGGCCGCGGCCACGATGGCGTGCCTGCCGATGATCGTGCTGTACCTGATCTTCCAGAAGCAGTTCGTCGAGGGCATCGCCACCTCCGGCGGCAAGCTGTAAGCCAAGGTCCGTCTTTGGGTTTCTGACGTGCGGGGCGCGGTCCGAACGCGCCGCGCCCCAATCGAAGGATGGGATGGTGTATAATGGACACATCCCATGTTCAG
>JAFUWR010000327.1 GCA_017471125.1 Clostridia bacterium
CTCGATCACGGTGACCGCGTGTCCCAGCCGGTTCAGCAGGTCCGCCGCCGCCAGCCCCGAGGGGCCGCTGCCCACCACGGCCACGCGCCTGCCCGTGCGGTATTTCGGCACACGGGGCGCGATCCACCCCTTCTCGAAGCCTTTCTCGATCAGGTACAGCTCATTGTCCCGGTTGGTGGTGGCGTCGTTTTCGAGGTTGCACGCCTTTTCGCACAGCGCGGGGCACACCCGCCCGGTGAACTCCGGGAAGGGCGCGGTCCTGAGCAGGCGCTCCAGCGCCTCACGCTCCCGGCCCCGGTACAGCAGGTCGTTCCACTCGGGGATCAGGTTGTGGAGCGGACAGCCGAAGTCCGACTGGCAGAAGGGCACGCCGCAGTTCATGCACCGCGCGGCCTGCCGACGCCGCGCCTCCACCGGCTGGCGGACGTGCAGATCGTCGAAATCCCCCAATCGCTCCGTCGCCGCCCGAAAGGGGTCCTCCAGCCGGGGATATTCCATAAAGCCTGTCGCCTTGCCCATTGTTATACCCCCTTCATGTGTTCGAGGTATTCGTCCGAGGTGACTGCCTTGAACTTCCCGACCCACAGGTCGAAGTCCGCGAGGATGCCCATGGCCCGCCGGGAATCGGTGTGCCGGGCGTGCAGCTCGAGAAGCTGCCGAAGCTCCACGGCCTGCTCGTGGGTGACCTCATGCACCCGCACGAGGCCGCCGTTGACGCGGTCCTTCAGCGTGTCGTCCTCGTCCCACACCCAGGCGATGCCGCCGGACATGCCCGCGCCGAAGTTGTCGCCCACAGGACCCAGCACCGCCACGCGCCCGCCGGTCATGTACTCGCAGCCGTGGTCGCCCACGCCCTCGACGACGGCCCAGGCCCCGGAATTGCGCACGGCGAAGCGCTCGCCCGCCATGCCCGCGATGAAGGCGTAGCCCGAGGTCGCGCCGTACAGCGCCACGTTGCCGATGAGGGTGTCGCGCTCGTTCCACACCGCGTCCACCGGCGGGCAGATGGACAGCGTGCCGCCGGACAGCCCCTTGCCCAGGTAGTCGTTGGACACGCCGTAGAGCGTGACGCTCTGGCCCGCGGGCAGGAACGCGCCGAAGCTCTGCCCGCCGCAGCCCTGGGCCTGTATGTGGCGCTCGCCCTTGAGGAGCGTGCCGAAGGCCCGGTCGGTGGTGGTGAGCTGCACGTGGTCCTGTATGAGCCGCGCGTCCGTGCGCTCGTTCAGCTTGAAGTCGTGCCGCGCCTCGGGCAGGAAGTGGACGTTTCGCGCAAAGCCGATGATGTCCCGCAGGTCCATCGGGGAGCCGTCCTTCATCTTCAAAAGGTCGCTCCTGCCCACCAGCTCGCCCGCGGTCCGCGCCCCGAGGCGGGCCATGATCTCGCGCAATTGCTCCGCGATGAACACCATGAAGCGCTCCACGTACTCGGGCTTGCCCACGAACCGCTTGCGCAGCTCGGGGTCCTGGGTCGCCACGCCGAAGGGACAGGTCCCCAACTGGCACACCCGCATCATGCGGCAGCCCATCGTGATCAGCGGCGCGGTGGCGAAGCCGAACTGCTCCGCGCCCAATAACAGCGCCACGGCCACGTCGTGACCGGTCATCAGCTTGCCGTCGGTCTCGAGGGTCACGGTCTGCCTTAGCCCATTCCGGCACAATACTTGGTGGGTCTCGGCCAGGCCGATCTCCCAGGGCAGGCCCGCGTGGTGGACGCTGGACATGGGCGCCGCGCCGGTGCCGCCCTCGCCGCCGGAGATGAGTATGCCGCCCGCGCCCGCCTTGGCCACGCCGCTGGCGATGGTGCCCACGCCGGTGGACGACACCAGCTTCACGGTGACCTTGGCGTCCTCGTTGGCGCACTGGAGATCGTAGATGAGTTCCGCTAAATCTTCAATCGAGTAGATGTCGTGGTGCGGCGGCGGGGAGATCAGCGATATGCCGGGGGTGGAGCAGCGGGTCTTTGCCACGCTCTCGGTGACCTTCGCGCCGGGCAGGTGCCCGCCCTCGCCGGGCTTCGCGCCCTGGGCCATCTTGATCTGTATCTCCTTGGCGGACAGCAGGTATTCCCGGGTCACGCCGAAGCGCCCGGAGGCCACCTGCTTGATGGCGGAGTTGAGCTCCGTGCCGAAGCGCTCGGAGAGCTCGCCGCCCTCGCCGCTGTTGGACCGCCCGCCCAAATGGTTCATAGCCTTCGCCATGCACTCGTGCGCCTCCTGGGAGATGGAGCCGTAGGACATCGCCCCCGTGCGGAAGCGGCGCACGATCTGCTCCACCGGCTCCACGTCGTCCAGCGGGATGGGCGTGCACAGGTCGTAGCGGAAGTCCAGCATGCCCCGGAGGGTGCGCGGGCCGTCTTTTTCGATCAGGGTCGCGTACTCGTCGAACCGCGCCCGGTCGTCCGTCCACACCGCCTGTTGCAGCGCGTGGATGACCTGCGGGCTGTACAGGTGCTCCTCGGCGTCCGGGCCGGTGCGCAGCCTGTGCCGTCCCACGGCGGGCAGGTCCGCGCCCAGCGGGTCGGCGTAGGCCTTGTGATGATAGTAGCGGCTGTCGGCCTCCACGGTGGACAGGTCCGCGCCGCCCAGCGCGCAGGGGGTGTTGGTGAAGTACTGCTCCACGAAGTTCCCGTCCAGTCCCACCGCCTCGAAGAGCTGGGCGCTCTGGTACGCCTGGAGCGTGGACACGCCCATCTTGGAGGCGATCTTCAAAATGCCCGCGGTCAGGGCGCGGTCGTAGCGCTCCACGGCGTCCTCGCCCCGCTGGGCGCGGATGACGTCGTGGGCCAGATACGGCGCCACCGCCCGCGCGCCGAAGGCCACCAGCATCGCCATGTGGTGCACGTCCCTGGGCTCCGCGCTCTCGAGGACGACGGACACCGCCGTGCGCTTCTTGATCTTTATCAGATGCTGCTCCAGCGCCGACACGGCAAGCAGCGATGGGATCGCCATATGCCCCGCGTCCAGCCCCCGGTCGGACAGTATGAGGATGTTCACGCCGTCGCGACAGGCCGCGTCGCAGGCCGCGAAGAAGCCGTCCAGCGCGGCGCGGAGGTTTTCTTCGATGGGGTACAGCAGGGACACCTCCCGCACCTTGAACGCGGGATGGTCGATGCGGCGGATGCGCTCGAGAGCCTCGCCGGTCAGGATGGGCGCGGGCAGCTCCAGCACCGCGCAGTTCTCCGCGTCGCAGGTCAGCAGGTTGCCGTCGTCGCCGATGTAGATGGTCTCGTCGGTCTTGCAGGCCTCCCGCAGGGCGTCGATGGGCGGGTTGGTCACCTGGGCGAAGCGCTGCTTGAAGTAGTCGAACAGCGCGGGGTGGGCCTTGGACAGCGCCGCGATGGGCACGTCCGCGCCCATGGACACGATGGGCTCCGTCCCGGTGTCCGCCATCGGCAGCACCACGTCCTGCACGTCCTCCCAGGCGTAGCCGAAGGCGCGGCAGAGGGTCGTGAGGTCGGCCGCGCCAAGCGTACCAGCGCTCTCCACTCCCTCAGTCACGCTTCGCGTGCCAGCTCCCTCTGAGAGGGAGCCTTTACGGGAGCCAGGTCGGGAGCCTTCGTCGCCTCCCTCCTTGAGGGAGGTGGCCCGCAGGGCCGGAGGGAGTTGCATGTCCGCCAGGTTTTCCAGCTTGACGATGCCTCTGACCCAATCGCCGTAGGGGTGCATGTGCGCGAAGTGGGCCTTGAGCGCGTCACTCTCCATCAGCTCGCCCGAGCGCAGGTCGGCCATCAGCACGTCCCCGGCCTTGAGCTTCCAGCGGCGGCGGATGTGGGCGTTCTCCTCATAGAGCACCCCCGCCTCGGAGGACAGGATCAGCCGGTGGTCGTCGGTGGTGGCGCAGCGCAGGGGCCTAAGCCCGTTGCGGTCCAGCGACGCGCAGACGGTCTCGCCGTCGGAGTACAGTATGGCCGCGGGCCCGTCCCAGGGCTCCATCATGGTGGCGTAGTAGCGGTACAGGTCGCGCCAGGGCTTGTCCTCCCGGCTGCCCTGCCAGGGCTCCGGCAGCAGCACCATCCCCGCCAGCGGCAGGGGGAAGCCGTTCATCGCCAGAAATTCCAGCGTGTTGTCCAGCATCTGGCTGTCGCTGCCGCCTTCGTCCACCACGGGCAGCACCCGCCGCATGGCGTCGCCCATCACCGGGGAGCGCATGGTCTCCTCACGGGCCTTCATGCGGTCGTGGTTGCCGCGGATGGTGTTGATCTCGCCGTTGTGCAGGAGGAAGCGCTGGGGATGCGCCTTGGACCAGCTCGGGAACGTGTTGGTGGAGAAGCGGGAGTGGACCATCGCCATCTTCGAGGCGTAGCGCACGTCCTGGAGGTCGTCGTAGAAGGAGCGAAGCTGGCTGACCAGCATCATGCCCTTGTAGACGATGGTGCGGCTCGACAGGGAACAGACGTAGGTGTCGGTGTCCTGCTTCTCGAACACGCGGCGCAGGATGTAGAGCC
>JAFUWR010000328.1 GCA_017471125.1 Clostridia bacterium
GAGTGAAGCGCGGGAGGTCGTAGAGGCCGCGCCCGGGGATCGGGCGGAGGACGAGGCCGTCGAGATCGTCGACGACCTGCCCGACGAGGGTCCCGAGTTCGTCGAGGACGACGGCGCGGACGAGGCCGACCCGACCGACGCGCCGGAGCTGCTGCCCATCCCGGAGGCGAGCCCGGAGGCCGTGGAGCCCGCGGAGCCCCGGGAGGCGTCCGAGGGCGTGGACCCGAAGGACTGCCAGCATCCGGTGACGGTGGCGGTGGTGGACCGGGGCGCGAAGGGCATCCGTTACGAGGACCTGCACAACGGCACCCACCGGATCGCCGGGACGGGCGTGCTGGTGTCCATCTGCGCGGACTGCGGCATGGCCGTGGGCCGCAAGGACGAATATGTCGAGAAGTGCGCCTACGCCGCGGACGGCAGCGGCATGAAGTGCCGCTGGTGCGGCCACGTCCAGGGCGACGACGGCCGTCACATCCACGAGTTCACCGGCGCGTACCGGGAGTTCACCGGCGACCTGCTGGAGACCTTCCCGGCCTCCGACGCGCCCGAGCTGTACCACGTCTGCCGGTTCCAAAAGACCCGCGCCCGGAAGTGCGCCAAGTGCGACACCTACGAGGACGCCCAGGACGTGCCCGGCGAGTATATCGAGCAGCGGGAGTACCACGTCTGGAACGCCGTGGGCCAGTGCGCGGTGTGCGGCTACGAGCGCACCTGCCGCCACGACGGGGAGTTCTTCGAGAACACCTGGACCGAGGACGAGCGCTTCACCTTCGTCAACGCCTCCGTCCACGAGTACGCCGCCGTGCGCTACGCCCAGCGCTGCTGCGCCCGGTGCGGCGAGCCCATCGACAACGTGGAGGTCAAACGGGTGTCCGAGCAGCAGCCCCACCGCTACGTGGACGGCGTCTGCGCGGACTGCGGCTACGTCAACGTCTGCGACCACGCGGACATGAGCTACACCTACGGCTACGACGCCGGGAGCGTCACCTTCGCCTGCGTGAACGCGCTGACCCACGAGGTCACCGAGGGCGTGTACATCACCGAGGAACGCTGCCCCGACTGCGGCTTCGCGCTGACGGGCGTCAAGCTGGCGCTGGGCGCGGGCCAGCGGGCGCTGCTGCCCCATCGGTTCGACGGGGACGGCGTGTGCATGGACTGCGGCTACACCGCCCCCGCCGCCGAGGTCAGCTGCGACCACCCCGAGGCCTATCGGGTGGCGCTGGACCGGGACGACGTGGATGCGCTCAAGCGGGCCTGCCGCTACGCCGTGGACGAGGCGATGTCCACCGAGACCCGCCACGTGCTGCGGGTGGAGTACGACCCCTCCTGGGTCTGCGGGCTGTGCGGCCATCGGGAGGACCTGAGCGGCCAGGCCGAGGTCATCACCGTGTCCGAGCCCCATCGGTTCCACAAGGGCTACTGCGTCACCGGCAACTGCGGCTATCGCTGCGCCCACGGCCAGGTGGACGGCCAGTACGCCATCGGCGCGCCGTTCTACGAGTACGACGACGAGACCGGCCACTATGAGACCACGCCCACCGTGTCCACCGGCACCTGCGCCCTGTGCGGCGAGTACGTGAAGAACCACGTGGTGGACAAGGTGCGGGGCCGCAAGGAGGCCCACGTGATGCAGGACGGCGTCTGCAAGAAGTGCGGCTACGCCTGCCCCCATCCCGCGGGCGACATCGTGCAGCTATTGCCCGCCGAGCGCACCGTCTACGCGGGCTATGACGCGCAGACCCACACCGTCCGGGAGGAGCGGGTGACCGAGACCATCTGCGTGGCCTGCGGCTACACGCTGTTCGAGGAGGTCGAGGTGCTGGGCGAGTACGCCATGCCCCATCGGTTCGTGGACGGCGTCTGCGAGCTGTGCGGCGCGGGGACCGACAGCGGCGCTTCCGCCGAGGCCGGAGAGGTCTACACCGACCTGCCCGCGGGCGCGTCGCTCAACGGCGTGGCCGTGGAGGACGGGCTGGACATCGTCACCGCCTGCGTCCGGGTGGGCGAGAGCCTGCAGGCCGACATCGACCGGGGCGGCGTGAAGGTGGAGATCGAGGGCCTGTCCAAGCTGTTCACCGACGAGGAACTGGCGCGGCTCGATAAGCTCACCCTCAAGGAGCGGCTTTTGACCGCCCAGTGCTTCCTGGGCTTTAGGAACGCCGTGGCCGCCAAGGTCGCCGGGGATTCGAGTCTCCTGGGCAACCAGGCCCGCGCCCTCATCGGCAGCATACAGAACCGCATGGCGCTCATGGACGACGAGGAGCGCGAGGCGCTGGAGAGCGCCCTGCGCACCGCCTTCCCCATGACCACCTTCGAGGTCGTGCCCGGGGCCACCACCGAGGTGTTCAACATCGACCTCGCCGTCGACGACGGGGACAGCGTCGCCCACGACCGCTACTCCTTCCACGATACCGGCACCACGTGGATGCTCATCAATATCGCCACGCGGTAGCGCTTTGAAAACATCTCCCTTCGCTTGCGAAGGGGGATGTTTTTTATCCTGCGGCAGGATACTATTCACAAAAACCAAAAACAAATGTCATAATGCTGTGATACAATAGTTCATAGAATCGCAATAATTATCGGAATGTTGGAAGGGTACGCATTGAGATACGCATGTTATCTGTTCGATTTTGACGGCACGATCGCGGACACGGGCGAGGGCATCCGCCGCAGCGTGGCGTACAGTCTAAAGAAGCTGGGCTACGAGGTGCCGGGGGACGCGGTGCTGAACCGCTTCATCGGCCCGCCGCTGCACGAGACGTACAAGCAGCTCTTCGGCATGTCGGACGCCGCGGCGGACGAGGCCATCGAGGTCTACCGGGAGCGCTACTGGGACATCGGCCTGTACGAGGCCGCGCTGTACCCCGGCATCGCGGAG
Source organism: Clostridia bacterium (assembly GCA_017471125.1). Lineage (GTDB taxonomy): Bacteria > Bacillota > Clostridia > Christensenellales > Aristaeellaceae > UBA2862. Next base: position 2,882 of record JAFUWR010000328.1, read on the forward strand.
CTGTTGAAAGCCCTGCGGGACGGCGGCGCGTATGTGGGCCTGGCGTCGGCAAAGCCCCAGGTGATGGTGGAGACGCTGACCAAATACTTCGACATCGACCGGCACATCGACGTCATCTCCGGCACCGGCCTGGGCCGCCACAGCGCCGACAAGCGCGACCTGCTTATGGCGGCGCTGCCCGACGGCATGGACCCCGCCCGGGCCTGCATGGCCGGGGACCGGCGGTTCGACATCGAGGCCGCCAATGCCCTGGGCCTGTGCGCCGTGGGCGCGGACTACGGCTACTCCGAGCCGGGCGAGCTTGAGAACGCCGGCGCGGACGTGGTGTTCGACACGGTGGAAGAGATGTCGCGCTGGATGCTTGCCTCCCTTGTGTAAAGGGAGGTGGCCCGCAGGGCCGGAGGGATTGAGACATTTTTGTAACTATTGTAATTATTTTTCCGCGGACGCGCGTATTTCGATCAAAAACGTGAACCCCGAACGGGTTTTGCGCGTCCAAATAGATATAAATGATCGCTTCGGCCCGCAGGGGCCATCACTGTGAGGTGTATAGCATGGCATACGAAAACCTGTGCATGTACTGCTTTGAGGAACTGGGTGGCCACAGCGCCTGCCCCCACTGCGGCCGGGACGCCCACGCCGCGGTGCCGCAGATCCAGATGCTGCCGGGGACGCTGGTGTACCACGACCGGTTCCTGATCGGCCGCGCCCTGGGCCAGGATTCCACGGGCATCGTCTACGCGGCCTTCGACACCAAGAAGGAGAACAAGCTGCGCATCCGGGAATACCTGCCCCGGGACTGCGCCGAGCGGCTGAACGACGGCTCCGTCGTGCCCATCGCGGGCATGGAGGACAAGTACGACGCCGGCATCCGCAAGCTGCGGGCCAGCGTGGAGGACGTGGAGGAGCCGCGCAAGCGCCACTTCTTCTTCGAGGAGAACGGCACTGCCTACATCGTGCAGCGCAAGGCCGCGGGCGAGGGCGCGTCCGGCGAGCATGAGCGCCGCCACGAGGAGCCGGAGGAACACAGCAAGGGCCGCGCGGCGATCATCGCCATCGTGGCCGCCATCGCCGTGGTGGCCGCGGCCATCGCGCTGGTGATGATCTTCAACGGCTCGCTGAACAACGCCAAGGACGTGACCGAGACGCCCACGCTGGACCCGGACAACATCTGGGTGCCCGCCGAGACGCCCACCGTGACGCCCTACGTGTCGCCCACCTTCGCGGCGCTGGTGGACCCGGACCTGTCCTGGATGGACTATACCTTCACCACCGACGCGCCGAGTTCCGGCAATACGAGTACCAATACGTCCGGCAATACGGGGACCTCGGCCACCCGCGTGCCCACCGCCACGCCCAGGCCCACGACCGCGCCCACGCTGTCCGGCGACGCCTCGGGCTACAAGACCGTGTCCGGCAAGTCCGCCGCCGCGGACGTGCGCGCGCTCCAGCAGAAGCTGGTGACGCTGGGCTGGCTGGACTACACCAACATCAACGGCAGCTATGACGCCGCCACGCGCCAGGCCGTCAGGGATTTCCAGACCTATATCAACGAGAACTACCGCCCGGCCACCAAGCTGGCGGTGGACGGCGTGGCGGGTCCCAAGACCCAGCAGTGGCTCTACCAGACCAACGCCACCAAGCCCACGGCCACGCCGCGGGTGACCGCCACCCCGCGCCCCACGGCCACGCCCACCCCGAAGGTGACCGTCGCCCCGGACGACGACACCGTGGTGGACGCCGAGTCCAGCGCCAAGAAGATCCGCGCCATGCAGCGGGAGCTGATCCTGCTGGGCGTGCTGCCCGAGGGCACCGACAGCGGCTCCTATGACGCCACCACCCGGTCCGCCGTGCGGCGGTTCCAGACCCGGGTCAACCAGCTCCAGGGCTACGAGGTGCTGGAGGTCTCCGGCCGCATGGACGCCCTGAGCATGGCCTTCCTCGACTACTACGTGGACGAGTGGCGCGCCATCCAGACCGCCACGGCCACGCCCACCGCCAAGGCCACGGCCACCCCGACCCCGACGCCCACGCCCAAGGCCACCCAGTACGAGTCCGAGAAGGACCCCGACAGCGTCAATGCCCGGTCCTCTAAGGAGGCCATACTGGACCTGCAGCGCTCGCTGATCGACGTGGGCCTGCTGCCCGCGGGTTCCGACGACGGCGTCTACGGCGCGTCCACTGTCCAGGCGGTGACGACCTTCCAGAACTGGGTCAACGCCCGTCGCAGCGAGGAGACCCTGACCGTCACCGGCGAGGCCGACCCGCTGACCCGGTCCTACCTGCGCTACTGCAAGCAGAACAATTTGAAGCCCGCCGCGGAGGCCACCGCCACCGCCGGACCCACCGCCGAGCCCACCGCGACCCCCGAGGCCGTGATCCAGCGCGGCTCCGACCGGGAGACCGTGCGGCAGGTGCAGGAGCTGCTGGCCGACGTGGGCCTGCTGTCCCGCAGGGGCATCGACGGCGTCTACGGCGCGACCACCGCCGAGGCCGTGCGCAAATTCCAGGAATACGTCAACGCCCACGGCGGCGAGCTGGACGTCAGCGGCACGGTGGACGGCTCCACCCGGCTGGCGCTGGAAAACTACTCCGCCAACGGCATGACCGTCAACGACGTGGAGGAGACCCCGACCCCGGTGCCCACCATCGCGCCCCAGGAGCCGGAGGAGGACATCGACGAAGAGCCCGACGTGACCGTGGACGAGAACGCCGCCGCCGAGTCCATCAGCTACGTGCAGATGATGCTGGCGTCCATCGGCGCGATGTCCGAGGACGGCATCAACGGCGAATACGACGCCGCCACCGCCCAGGCCGTGGTGGATTTCCAGAATTGGGTCAACGCCCAGGGCATCACCCGGCTCGAGGTCACCGGCATCGTGGACAACGGCACCCGGCAGATGCTGGAGTACTGCTACGGCCGCGACATGACCATGGCCCTGAACACCCCCGAGCCTACCGCCGAACCGACGGAGGAACCGGCTGAGATCGAGCCCGAGGGCGACGACTACGCCGCGGGCGTGAGCGCCCTGAGCATCGACGTGGGCGGCGTCAGCGCCGCGGACGGCACGGTGGAGATGGGCGGCCAGGGCTTCACCGTGAGCTGGGCCGCGGACGGCCCGGTGGACGGCTACTACGTCTACGTGTCCGACAGCGCCGGGAACGCCATGATCTCCGCCGAGGACATCGACAACACCAGCTTCAACGTGGACGCCGACCGCATGCGCCCCGGCGAGGTCTACACCGTGACCGTCGGCGCGCGGCCCGCGGGCGGCACCCAGGACGACATCGTATGGGAGACGGCGCGGTTCACCCGCTCCGCCGACGCCGCCACGCCGGAGCCCACCGAAGCGCCCACGCCCGAGCCGCTGCCCACCGTGGCCACCGTGTCCGAGCCGCGCATCGCCATCGAGGGCAGCGCCAACGGCGACGGCGTGGTGGAGATCGCCGGCGGCAGCTTCCGCATCCGCTGGGGCGCGGACGGCGGCGTGCAGGGCTACAACGTCCGGATCACCGACGACGTCGGCAGCGTGCTCGCCGACGAGGCGGGCATCACACAGACCGAGATCACCCTCCAGGCCGGGAAGATGACCCCCGGCACGGTCTACACCATCACCGTGGGCGCGATCCCCGAAAACGGCAGCAGCGCCGACGTGGTGTGGAGCAGCTCGAGCTTCGCCGTGCCCGTGGTCGCCACGCCCGAGCCCACCGAGATCCCGACCCCCGAGCCCACCGAGGCCCCCACGCCCGAGCCCACCGTGGCCAGCGTGGGCCGTCCCACCGTGACCGTGGGCGGCTCCGGCTACCAGGAGAACGGCGTGCAGTATATGACCGACAGCACCATCATCATCAGCTGGACCGCCGAGGGCGACGTGGAGGGCTACGTGGTCTACGTGGAGAATCCCAACGGCGGGCGCACCACCCCCGTCACCACCACCGACACCAGCCGCACCTTCTCCGCGGACAACCTGGACCCCGGCATGTACACGGTCTACGTGGGCGCGATCCCCAGGTACGGCACCCAGGACGACGCCCAGTGGGGCACCACCCGCTTCGGCAAGGCCGGGCCTATGTCGGCGCCCACCGAGGCGCCGACCCCCGAGCCCGAGATCGAGGTCGGGGAGTACGAGGATGAGGAAGACTACGAGGATGTCGTCGCCGGAGTGAACGCAAGCTCCGGCGATGTGACGCCTATCGACGCCGACAGCGACGCCAGCACCGTGGCGCAGCTCCAGGTCAAGCTCTACAAGATGGGCATCATGGACGACCAGGAGGCCGAACAGGGCGTGCTCGACGAGGCCACCCTCCGGGCCGTGGCCGAGTTCCAGAACCGCGCCAACGAGCAGTTCGACGCCGGGCTGCGGGTCATCGATCCCGATAACCCCCGCGCCGTGGTGGATGTGAATACGCTGGAATGGATCGCGAGGGGACTCTAAACAGAAAAGTCGGGAAATCCCGACTTTTCTATTTACAATGAGGTGCTATGATATTCAAAACACCCATTCGGAGGAGGACGCATGTTGGACCGTGTCTATTTTCGCCTCGCGCCGTTGATGGAGGCGGCGAGCCGTCCGTTCATATGGCAGGAGCACACCCGGAAGATCATCATCACGGCGCTGTTGAGCATGGTGCCCATGTTCGAGGGGCGCTACGCGGTGACGGTGATGGTGGGGACGGGCATGCCCCCGGTGTTCGCCTACATACTGGCGGTGGTAGCCTCCTACCTGCCGGTGCCGTTCATACTGCTGCTGCTCCGGCCGGTGCTGGACTGGTTCTACACCCTGCCCATCAAGCCCGTGCGGGCCTTCGCCGCGTGGCTCGAGCGCCGCGCGGCCAGGAAGCGCGCCGGGATGCGGGACAAAAGGAACGGCGGGCAGCGCTTCTCCGCCGAGACCGCGGAGTTCTTGGCGCTCTACCTGTTCGTGGCCCTGCCCGTGCCCGGGACCGGCGTCTGGATGGGCAGCGCCATCGCCACGCTGTTCAAGATGCCCATCCTCAAGTCCGCCATCACCATCCTGCTGGGCAACATGACCGCCTGCCTGATCACCACGCTGATCGCCACGGGGGCGGTAGCCATACTGTAAGGAGTTTATCATATGGACGCTTACGATGTCGTCGTCATCGGCGCGGGCCACGCGGGCTGCGAGGCGGCGCTGGCCTGCGGGCGGATGGGCTTAAAGACGCTGCTGATCACGCTGAACCTGGACGCGCTGGCGATGATGCCCTGCAACCCGTCCATCGGCGGCACGGCCAAGGGCCATCTGGTGCGGGAGCTGGACGCCCTGGGCGGCGAGATGGGCCGCGCCATCGACGACGTGTTCATACAGTCGCGGATGCTCAACACCCGCAAGGGTCCCGCGGTGCACTCCCTCCGGGCGCAGGCCGACAAAAAGGCCTACCAGCTTCGGATGCGCCGGGCCGTGGACGACTGCGAAAACCTGGACCTCCGGCAGGCCGAGGTGCGGCGCGTGGTGGTGGAGCACGGCCGCGTCGCCGGGGTGGAGACCACCACCGGCGGCAAGGTCGCCTGCCGCGCCGTGGTGGCGTGCTGCGGCGTGTACCTGAACAGCCGCATCATCATCGGCGAGTGCGGCTGGAACGGCGGTCCCCAGGGCCTGCTGGCCGCCAACGCGCTGACGCAAAACCTGATCGACCTGGGCTTCTCCATCCGCCGCTTCAAGACCGGCACCCCCGCGCGGCTGGACGGGCGCACCATCGACTTCGATAAGATGACGCCCCAGGCGGGCGACGACCCCATCGTGCCGTTCTCGTTCCTGACCGACCCGGCGACGCTCAAAAACCGGGCGCTGTGCTACCTGACCTACACCACGCCCGAGACCCACAGGATCATCCTCGACAACCTCCACCGCGCGCCCATGTATTCCGGGGCCATCCACGGCACCGGCGCGCGCTACTGCCCGTCCATCGAGGACAAGGTGGTGCGCTTCCGCGACAAGGACCGGCACCCCATCTTCATGGAGCCCGAGGGCCTGAACACCCACGAGTGGTACGCCCAGGGGATGTCCACGTCCATGCCCGAGGACGTGCAGCGACTGATCTACGCCTCCATACCGGGGCTGGAGCGGGCGAAGCTGCTCCGGCTGGCCTACGCCATCGAGTACGACTGCATCGACCCCACCCAGCTCGACCGCGCCTTCCGCGCCCGCCACATCGAGGGCTTCTACTGCGCGGGGCAGATCAACGGCACCTCCGGCTACGAGGAGGCCGCTGCCCAGGGCCTCTACGCCGGCATCAACGCCGCGCTGTGGTGCCAGGGGCGGCCGCCGTTCATACTCAACCGCGCCGATGCCTACCTGGGCGTGCTGGTAGACGACCTGGTCACCAAGGGCGTGGACGAGCCCTACCGCATGATGACCAGCCGCGCCGAGTACCGGCTGCTGCTTCGGCAGGACAACGCCGACCTGCGGCTGACCGCCCGCGGGCGGGAGGCGGGGCTGGCGTCGGAGGAGCGGTACCGGAGGGCGCGGGAGAAGCAGCGCCTCACCGACGAGGGCCGCGCCGCGCTGGACCGGCTTCACCTGACCGAGAAGCTCCGCGCCGCCGACGCGAAGTACGACGCCCTCCGCGCCGAGCACCCCGAGCTGCCCGACTACCCGGACGACGTGAAGGAGCAGCTGGAGATCACCGTCAAGTACGAGGGCTACATCGCCCGGCAGGACGCCGACCGGCGCAAGTTCCTCAAGATGGAGGACACGCCGCTGCCCCCCGACGCGGATTACCTGAACATGTCCGGCCTGCGCATCGAGGCCCGGCAGAAGCTGGACGCCCAGCGGCCCGCCTCCCTGGGCCAGGCCAGCCGCATCCCCGGCATCAACCCCGGCGACATCTCCGTGATGATGATCTGGCTCAAGGCCATAAAGCAGCCCCCGCTGGAATAGCGGGGGCTTTGCCGTGGGTCCTCAGGGCTTCGGCACGGTGATGGTGATGCTGGCCTTCTTGTTGTTGTCGGTGGCGACGGTGATCTTGGCCTTGCCGGGGGCGTTGGCGGTGACCGTGCCGGTGGCGGGGTCGAGGGTCACGTTCTTGTCGGTGGTGGACCAGGTCAGGACCTTCCGCGGTTCGTAGCCGGACTCGCCCTCGACCTTGGCGGTCAGGTCGATGGACTTGCCCACATCGAGCGTCAGCTTGGTGCCCTGCTCGATGGAGATCTTCTTCGGCGCGTGCATGTCCTTGATGACCACCTTCACCGTGGCCTTCTTGTTCTTCTTCGTCTCTGTCGCCGTGATGGTGACGCTGCCGGCCTTGACGGGGACGACGTGGCCGTTGGTCACGGTGGCGATCTTGTCGGAGCTGGTCTTCCACTGGATGTCGCTCTTGGCCGTGGTCGGCGCGAGGGTGGCCACGAGATCCAGCGTCTCGGTCAGGTCGATGGTCACGGTGCCCTTCTTGTCGAGGGTGATGCCCGTGGGCAGGTAGCGGTCGGACACGTTCACGACCACCTTCGCCGTGGCCTTCTTGTTCTTCCTGGCCGTGGCGGTAATTGTAAACTTGCCGGTCTTTTCAAAGGTCACGTTGCCGTCCGCGTCCACGGTCGCGCCCTTGCTGGGGCTGATCTTCCACTCGATGTCGCTCTTGGCGGTGTCGACGGGCTTCA
>JAFUWR010000329.1 GCA_017471125.1 Clostridia bacterium
TCCCCGGGCGGGCGCCGCAACGGCGCCCCTACGGGTATTCCTGTTCCCTGTTGCCTGTTCCCTCCGGGCGCTGGGAACATCGTCCCACGGGCAACACCCCTGCGCCGTCCCCCTACTGCCTACTGCCTATTGCCTACTGCCTCTCCCCTACTCCCTACTGCCTACTGCCTACTCCCTGCTTGTCCTACCGTATATCCCCCAGCTCCGCGGCCCGGTTCAGGGCCTCGGCGCGGGTGGTGACATCGAGCTTTTTATAGATAAGCCCGCAGAAGTACTTGACGGTGCGCTCGGAGATGTTCAGTATGGACGCAATCTTCGCGTTGCGGTAGCCCGCGATCATCAGCGAATAGACCTGATACTCCCGGTCGGTGAACACGGGCTTATTGGCCGCCTGCTTCATGTAATTGGGATAATTCGCGGCTTGCCGCCGGGTCAGCGCCAGCACGCCCCGCTCCCAGGGCTCGTCCGGCAGGGACATGGCGTTCAGCATGTCGATGATGGCGATGCCCTCGTCGGCCACGACCCGCGCCAGCCGGTACCGCTTCGCCAGCCTGAGAGCCTCCTCCATCCGGCCGCGCCAGCCCTCGTCCCCGGCGCGGTAGCGGCACACCGCCTCCATCAGGTCCAACTGTATCAGCATATAGGGCCGGTCGTAGCTCTCGAAGTACTGCCGCAAGAGCGCCGCGAGGAAGGGCACCTTGGTCCGCTGGGCCAGTATGATGTACATCCTCAATTTGAGCATCAGGCTGTAACGGTCCATGATGACGAAGTCGCGGGTCTCGTCCGGGGCCTCGGTCTCCAGCCAGTTCCGCGCGCCGCCGATGTCGCCCCGCAGCAGCGCGAGGCCGTGGCGGTACACCCACAGGTTCTGCCGAAGCCGCTGGGGATGGCGGTCCGTCAGCGTCGCGATGGCGTTGTCGATCATGCGCAGGGCCTCGTCCGCGTTGCCCCGGGCCGCCTCGATGCGGCTCTGGATGCCGATGGCGGCGTAGTGGATCTCCGGGTCGCTGGCGGCGCGGTGGATGCCCTCGCGGACCTTGAGCATGGCGGTCGTGTAGTCGCCGTCCAGGTCGCACTCCAGCTCCCGCTCGGCGATGGCGATGTCCGCCACCCCGCTGCCGCCGCGCCCCAGGGCCAGCTCGATGGGCCGCTTGAACAGGCGGTAGAGGGTCCAGCCGTGGGCCGCCCACCGGCTGAAGTCCAGGCCGCCGTTCAACAGGCTCACCCCGTTGCCCGACACGCTGAAGCCGTTGCGCCACACCGGGGACTGCCGAAGCGCCGGGGACTTCGCCGCCGCCACGAGACGCTTTAGGGTGTTCCGGCTGCCCCGGTGGGACAGGCACAGGTCCAGGTACGCCTTGGCGTCCTCGGCCATCTGTCGGCGCGGGTCCCGGGCGGGGGTGCTGCGGATGAAGGCATCCAGCGCCTCGTACCAGCGCTCGCTCTCCTCGGCGTGGCCCTGGAGACATTCGATCTCGCACTTGCCCTTCATCAGTTCCGGGTAGGCGCGTATCGTCTCCTCCGCCAGCAGGGCGTAGCCGTCCCGGAGATCGACGTAGTCGCCGTCCGCGGGCCGGTTGAAGGTGTCGCGGATCAACAGCTCCCGTATCTTCTCCACGTCCCCGAGGGTCTTGTAGTAGGCGATGGCCCGGGGGATGCGGTCATGCAGCTCGAAGTACAGCGCCGCCCGCTTGTACTGGCCGTTGATATAGTCCTGGGTGTAGAGGTTGCGCATCTCGGCGAACAGCGCCTGCCGCACGATGGGCACGAAGGTGTACTCCCCCGCCCCGCCCCGCAGCAGCATGTAGGACTTTCGGGCGATGCCGTCCATGAGCCGCGGCGCGTCGTTGCGCCCGGTGACCATGCGGGCCATCTCCTCGGAGAAGCGCTCGAAGGGGGACAGGTCGTACATCAGCTGCCGCTCCTGCTCCGGGAAGGCTTGCACCACGTCAGACACCAGGATGCGCTTGATGTCCGAACGGGTCTCGTCGATCAGCGGGCGCAGGGCGTCCAGGCCGCGCTTCAGGATATGCTGGGCCAGCATGTGCAGGCCGAACGCCCAGCCCCATAATAGCGCCAATATGAGCTGCACGTCGGCGGGCCGCAGCTCGATGCCGTACTCCAGGAAGAGCTGCACGACCTCCTCCCCGTCGAACATCACGAAGTCCTTGTCCAGCATGGCGATGGCCCCGGTCACGCACAGCCGATGGAGCTCCGTCGGAAGCTGCGCCCGGCCCACCAGCACGGCGTACTGGCGCTCGTTCAGCCCCACCAGCAGCGCCGCCAGCGCCTCCACCATGGCCGGAGAGGGATCGTCCACGCTGTCGATGACCAGCAGGCCCTCCCCCGCCGCCGCGGCTCTGTCCCTAAAGGCCGTCCAGTCGTCCCGGCCGGAGTCGAAGCGCAGCACGCGCCCGTCCCAGGTGTCGCAGAGCTGGTCGAGCAGCACCGTCTTCCCGCTGTAAAAGAACGCGGAGACGTACACCACCCGCCGCTCCCTGATGAGGGCGGTCAGCGCCCGCAGCTTTTCCGTTCTCCGTATGATCGGCGGCTGTGCCATCGTCTGCTCCCCTTGCGTGGATTTTTCTATATTGTAACACGAATGACCAAAAAATGGAAGCGCGATATATGACAAAACGCAGAGGCCGCGCCCCTGCGTTTTGAAACACCGTCCATTCCGTCACGCCATCCGCTGGGCCATCTTGCGGTTGCGCTCGGCCAGCGCTTCCATCATGGCCGCCCACAGCTCCGGCGTCCTCTCCGGGTCGATCTCGGGCGAGTCCTCGTCCTCCACATAGGGCAGGTCCCGCGCCGCCTCGATCTCCCTGATCTGTTCCTCGGTCAATTGGGCATCCGGGCTCAAGTGAAACCTGACATCCATCGCGTCCACCTCCCGCAACTGTCAGATGTCGGTCGAAGCGTCACGACATGCGGGCGCTGAGGGCAGCGCCCCTACGCCTCTGATGGCCAGTCTCCCGTAGGGGCGATGCCCTCATCGCCCGACATTATAGGGTCAAGCCTTTCTCATGACCTTGCGCATCAGGAACAGCGCGCCGATCATCAGCGCGATGGCGACGGGCAGGGCGACGACGGCGTTGGGCACGAGGCCGGCGAAGACATAAGCCACGAAGCTGACGCCCGCCACGGTGAGGGCGTAGGGCAGCTGTGTGGACACGTGGGTGACGTGGTCGCACTGTGCCCCGGCGGAGGCCATGATGGTGGTATCGGAGATGGGCGAGCAGTGGTCGCCGCAGACCGCGCCGGCCATGCAGGCGCTGACGCACACCACGCCCAGCGGGTCGGTCAGCGGGAACACGCCCAGGGTGATGGGGATCAGTATGCCGAAGGTGCCCCAGGAGGTGCCGGTGGCGAAGGACAGGCCCACGGCGATCAGGAACACGATGGCGGGCAGGAAGGACTTGAAGCCGGCGGCGTAGGTGTTCACCATGGCCTCCACGTACTGCTTCGCGCCCAGGCTGTCGGTCATGGCCTTGAGGCTCCAGGCGAAGGTCAGGATCAGTATGGCGGGCACCATGGACTTGAAGCCCTCGGGCACGCAGTCCATCATCTGCTTGAAGGTCAGGGTGCGGCGGATGGCGTAGTAGACCAGCGTCAGCACCAGCGTCACCGCGCTGCCCATCATCAGGCCGATGGAGGCGTCGGCGTTGGAGAAGGCGTCGATGAAGCTCTCGCCCGCGAAGAAGCCTCCGGAGTAGATCATGCCGACGACGCAGGCCACGATCAGCACCGCGATGGGCAGCACCAGGTCCACGACCTTGCCCTTGCCGCTGCCGGCGTCGCTGTCCACCTCGCCCTCGAGGCGCTTGCCGGAGAAGATGTCGCCCTTGTCCCGGGCGTTGCGCTCATGGACGGCCATCGGGCCGTACTCCAGGCCGGTGATCGCCAGGAAGATCATCATCACGATGGTCAAAAGCGCGTAGAAGTTGAAGGGGATGGCCTTGATGAACAGGGCCAGGCCGTTGCCGTCGGACACGTAGGACGACACCGCCGCCGCCCAGGAGCTCACCGGCGCGATGATGCACACCGGGGCCGCCGTGGCGTCGATCAGGTACGCCAGCTTCGCCCGGGAGATGCGGCTCTTGTCGGACACCGGCCGCATGACCGAGCCCACCGTCAGGCAGTTGAAGTAGTCGTCGATGAAGATCAGCACGCCCAGTGCGATGGTGGCAAGCTGCGCCCCCGCGCGGGTCCTGATGCGCTGGGACGCCCAGCGCCCGAAGGCCGCCGAGCCGCCCGCCTTGTTCATCAGCATCACCAGGATGCCCAGGATCACCAGGAAGAACAGTATGCCCACGTTGTAGGTGTCCGCCAGCGACGTGGCGATGCCGTCCACCAGCACATGGTTCAGCGTGCCCTCGATGTTGAAGTTCGAGTACAGCAGGCCGCCCGCCACGATGCCCACGCACAGCGAGCTGTACACCTCCTTGGTGATCAGCGCCAGCGCGATGGCGATGATCGGCGGCAGCAGCGACCAGAAGGTCTGGTAGAATCGGGAGGTCGCCTCGACGGCCTCCGCCGCCTCCTCCGCCAGCGCCGCCGGGATCGCCAGCAGCAATAGCGCGAGGCCCAGGGCGGCGATGAGCGCCCTTGCGCGTCTGTTCATGTGTCTCCCCTCCAGTATGTGTCATTTTTCCGTATCATTATACGGTCGGCGCGTTAAACCTCTGTGTCGTTGGGTTTATGGATGTGTTGTTTCTTTAGCATGGTAAATGAGGGAACAGGGAGCAGGGAACAGGGAACAGGAAGTGACGACCTCTCCGTCATTTGCTGCGCAAATGCCACCTCCCCTGATAGGGGAGGCAAGAGGGTCACGATATACACGCGGCAGCCTTGGCTCCCCTCCCAGGGGAGCTGGCGCACAGCGCCTGAGAGGTCGTTACCCCCGTAGGGGCGCTGCCCCCAGCGCCCGAGGCTTGCTTTTATCGCAGAAAGGTATTATAATGGGTATACAAACGATCAGGAGGACGGTATGTCCAAAAAGAAAAAGACCGGCCTGACCTCCCGCGAGCGGCGGCGGCTGACCATCGCCTGCGTGGTGCTGGGCGCGATGATGCTGGGCCTGGGCGGGTACGTGGCGGGCTGGTATGCCAATCGCGCCCGCATCGAGGGCGACGCCAAGCGCTACCAGGCCATGTACGCGCCGGAGGATACGGCCACGGTCGAACCGACGGTCACGGTCGAGCCGACCGCGACGCCGACCACAGCGCCGACGGCCACGCCGACCTCCGCGCCCACAGCCACGGCAGAGCCGACCGAAGCGCCTACGGCGACACCCACAGAAACGCCAACCGCGGCACCGACAGCGACGCCTACCGCGACGCCGACGCCCACGGAAGCGCCGACCCTGGAGCCGGACCCGGTAGCGGTGGACGTGCCCATCCCCACGCCCAACGAAAGCACGCTGGTGTTCGCGCTGCCCACGCCGCCGCCGGTGCAGGCGTCCTTCGGCGAGCTGCTGTCCCACAACCCGGACACGGTGGGCTACCTGGACCTGGACGGGCTGATTTCGCTGCCGGTGGTGCAGCGGCTCGACGACAACGACTTCTACCTGACCCACAACTTCGACGGCGCCGAGGCCCGGGAGGGCGCGCTGTTCCTGGACGGCGTGAACCGGCTGGTGCCCGAGGACGACTGCCTGATCGTCTACGGCCACAACATGAAGAACGGCTCCATGTTCGGCCAGCTCCACCGCTACGAGGACCCCGCCTACGCCCGGCGGCACCCGCTGGTCCGCTTCGACACGATCTACGAGAACCGCCAGTACGCGCCCATCGCGGCCTTCACCGCCAGCATGGACCCCGCCGACGACCACTACTTCGAGGTGCGCCAGTTCCTGTTCGACGAGACAGGCTTCGAGCTGTTCGCCCTCAAGCTCCAGGCCCGCAGCGCGTGGCGCTCGCCGCTGGAGGCCCGCTACGGCGACCGGCTGCTGCTGCTGGTCACCTGCGACTATTCGGACAAGGAAGGGCGGTTCATACTGGCCCTGCGGCAGCTCCGCCCGGACGAGAGCCCGGACGTTGTGGCGAATACCATAAGGGATTCTTTATAACGCCATCCCCGTGCGCCGGGCGTGGAACAGGAATTGCTGCAACAGCCCCGCGTGGGGTCCCAACATATCCCGGGCCAGCCGGCAGGTCTTGGCCCGGGACTTGCACGTCATGCCGAACCAGTCCTCCATCACCCGCGCCACCCACACGTCCACCGGGAAGGCCGAGGCGTGGCGGCAGCCGAACAGCAGCACGCAGTCGGCAACCTTGTCGCCCACGCCGGGCAGCGTGGTCAGCAGAGCGTGGGCCGCGTCATAGTCCATAGAACACAGGTCGTCCAGCGGGAAGCCGTCGCAGACCCGACGCGCCGTCCCGATCAGGTATGGGGCGCGATACCCCACCCGGAGCGCCCGCAGGTCGTCCTCCGAGGCGTCAGCCAGCCGCTCCGGGGTCGGGAAGCCGTACAGCCCGCCCATGTCCTCCCCGAACCGCTCACAGATCGCCTGGGTCAGGCCCCGGATGCGGGCGACGTTGTTGTTGGCCGACAGGATGAAGCACACCAGCGCCTCCCAGGGCGGCTGGTTCAGCACCCGCAGGCCGGGGCAGTATTCGATGGCCGCCCTGGCGCAGGGGATGTGGGCGTACTCGGCGGCGAGGGCGTCGTAATCCCGGTCCAGGTCGAGATAGTCCCGCAACAGAGCCGCGTCCGCCGACCCCTCCGCGTGGATGCCCGACCCGTCCGCCCACAGCCACACCGGCGACCCGAACAGCACGCAGCCGTACCGCTCCCCTACCTGCACCCAGCGGAAGCACTGGGCCGAATCCAACAGGGTCAATTGCAGGTCGAGCTTTTCCGTCCCCAGGAACATACCATCAACCACCTTTGTATTCCAGTATAATTGAAAAAAAGGCGCGCCCTCAGGCGCACCTTTTTTCTCTCGGCAGTTATTCCGCGGCAGCTTCCGTCTTGGGATAGATGCTGACCTGCTTGCGGGTCTTGCCCAGGCGCTCGAACTTTACGACGCCATCCAGCTTCGCGTACAGGGTATCGTCGTCGCCGATGCCCACGTTCTTGCCGGGATGGAATTTCGTTCCACGCTGACGAACGAGAATGTTGCCCGCGAGCACGAACTGACCGTCCGCGCGCTTCACGCCGAGGCGCTGCGCGTGGCTGTCGCGGCCGTTGCGGGAGGAGCCCATTCCCTTCTTATGCGCGAAGAGCTGAAGATTCATCATGAACATGTGCTTTACCTCCGTTCTTCGAAGAATATGCGAACGTTTCGAGGATAACTCCTCTCGATGGCCTGAAGCCCCTGAAGGAGGGTCTCGAGCAAAAGCTGCGCCTGCTCGAGCTGCTTTTCATTGGCGTCAGGACCGATATTTGCCTCTAACAAGGCCGTGCGGTCGTCCTGTCGATGGGTCACGGGGACGCGGGCCACGTTCACAAGCCCGTTCAGGGTGGTCTGCGTGAGCGCCGATATGCCGGCGCAGACGATGTCCTCGCCCGCCTGGGCGTAGCCCGAATGTCCCTGGGCCCTGAAGCCGACCAGCGCGCCGTCTGCCCGTTTATAAAACGTGACGGCCGTTCCAGGGTTTTTCATCAGGCGTTGATGGCCGTGATCTCAACCTTGGTGTAGGGCTGACGATGGCCCTGCTTCTTGCGCTCGTTCTTCTTGGCCTTGTACTTGTAGACGACGATCTTGCGGCTCTTCACCTGCGCCAGCACCTTGCCCTCGACCTTGGCGCCGGTCACCACGGGCTTGCCGACCTTGGCGTCGCCTTCTCCGCCGATCAGCAGCACCTCATCGAAAGTCACTGCTTCGTCCGCCTGCGCGTTGAGCTTCTCAACGAAGATCACGTCGCCCTGCTGAACACAGTACTGCTTGCCACCGGTCTTAATGACTGCGTACACGTGTTGCACCTCCTATACAAAAATCTCGCCGGGACTTGGCAGCGCGCCCGTTGGGGCACACATTTTAAGCCGATCCCGAGCGGCTTACCGATGAATTATAACCGATTTGGCGGGAAATGTCAATTGAAGGCGGGTAAAATCCAAAATATAACATACACGGCGGGGCATAGTTTGAAGGGGCTTGCAGGATTCGGGGGAGAAAAGGTCGAATCATAGCATCAACATTCGACGCATAACGGAGGTCATCCCCATGAACGACGAGCGCATCCTTGAAAAGAACATCGGCTCAGAGCGCGTGTTCGACGGCATCATACTCCACATCGACCACCTGACCAACGAATTGCCCAACGGCCACCTGGCCAAGCGCGAGTGCGCCCGGCACATCGGCGCGTCCGCGGTGGTCCCGGTGGACGCGGACGGCAACGTCTGGCTGGTCAGGCAGTTCCGGGCCTGCATCGACCAGGTATTATTGGAGATCCCCGCAGGCAAGCTGGATCGGAAGGACGAGGACCGGCTGCTGGCCGCCAAGCGCGAGCTTAAGGAGGAGACGGGCCTCACCGCCCGGACCTGGACCCACCTGACCGACACCTTCACCACCCCCGGCTTCTCCGACGAGAAGATCTCCCTCTACCTCGCCACGGACCTGGACGCCGGCGAGAGCCATCCCGACGACGACGAGTTTTTGAACGTCGTCAAGCTGCCGCTCGATGAGGTCGCCGCCATGATCGCGCGCGGCGAGATCGCCGACGCCAAGACCATCTGCGCCGTGCTGATGGCACGGGAGGTTTTAGGGAGTAGGCAGTAGGGAGTAGGGAGTAGTTACGATGCTGAACGCGGAATTCATGACCTATATGCCCGACCTGCGGACGGCGCGGCTGCGGCTCCGGAAGCTGACCATGCGGGACGCCGCGGACATCTTCCGTTACAGCCGCGACCCGGAGGTGGCCCGGCACGTGCTGTGGGACCCCCATCACACCATCGGGGAGAGCCGGTCCTACATCCGCTACATGCTCCGCCGCTACCGGGCCCACGAGCCCGCGAGCTGGGGCATCGAGTGGCTGGACACCGGGCGCGTCATCGGCACCATCGGCTTCATGTGGATCCAGCGGGACAACAACGCCGCCGAGGTGGGCTACTCGCTGGCCCGGGAGTACTGGAACCGGGGCATCATGACCGAGGCCCTGCGCGCCGTCCTCCGCTACGCCTTCGACGACATGGGCCTGAACCGCGTCGAGGCCCAGCACGAGACCACCAACCCCGCCTCCGGCGCCGTCATGCGCAAGTGCCACATGGCCAAGGAGGGCACCCTCCGCGGCCGCCTGTTCAACAAGGGCCATTACGTGGACGTGGACCTCTACGCCATACTGCGCAAGGACTACAACCGCATGGGGTCGAAGCGGAGGAGCGCGACATAAGATGAAAAATGGAAAGACGCCCGACCCGAACGTGGTCCACCCCATCCCCGGGTACGACCGGGAGATCTACGTGAAGCCGACGGTCACCGACCCCAACATCATCGTCGGGGATTTCACCTACATCGCCGATTCGGAGTTTGAGTGCCACGTCACCCACCACTATCCCTGGCTCGGCGACAGGCTCATCATCGGCAAGTTCTGCCAGATTGCGGCAGGCGTCGAATTCGTGATGAACGGCGCGAACCACCAGATGAACGGCGTCACGACCTATCCCTTCTACACCCTCGAGGGCTGGGACATGGCCCCGCCCCCGCTGTCCGACCTGCCGCTCAAAGGCGACACCGTCGTCGGCAACGACGTGTGGATCGGGCAGAACGCAGTCATCCTCCCCGGCGTCCACATCGGAGACGGGGCCATCATCGGGGCCAGTGCCGTCGTGGGCAGCGATGTCACGCCCTATACCATCGCGGTCGGGAATCCCGCGCGGCCGCTGCGCAAGCGGTTCGACGATGGGCTGATCGACCTGCTGCTCCGGTTCCGCTGGTGGGACAAGCCCGTCGACGAGATCGACCGCCTCATCCCCCTCCTGACCTGCGGCGATCTGGAAAAGGTCAGGCGAGCGCTGGCGGCGAAGGTAAACGACGATCAGGGCGGGACGTGACCCTGTGGGGCGTCATTTTACCCAAACTACACATGCCCGCGATTGACACAAGGCGCGTATATATTATAATGTAAGTGGAATGAATGATCGATAGAGGCGCGGGAGACAAGAGTAGCGCCGTCGAGCCCGCCCGGGGCGACGACGCGGCGCGAAAGGGGATCCCGCCGAAATCCGCGGGCGGGGCGGTCCGTGGGTTGGGGGACTGGGGAACACGCAGTTCACTGTCACATTTATTGTGGAGCGCTATCTCTGATCTCAACGATCTCCCGGAAGGGCAGGCATGGTGTGTCCGGAGTATAGGTACTTCGGTCATTTGTTTTACATTATTTTATCGGAGGTATCATCATGAAGAGGATCATCGTCACCATCCTGGCCGTCGCCATGCTGCTTTCCGCCTGCGCCTTCGCCGAGGGCCAGTTCCGCGTGGGCATGGAGTGCGACTATCCCCCGTTCAACTGGACCCAGGTGGACGAGAACGAGAACACCGTGCCCATCGACGGCGGCATGGGCTATGCCGGCGGCTACGACGTGGAGATCGCCAAGCGCGTGGCCGAGGGGCTGGGCAAGGAGCTGGTGATCGTGAAGGTCGAGTGGGACGGCCTCATCCAGAAGCTGAACGCCGACCAGATCGACGCGGTCATCGCCGGCATGTCCCCCACCGCCGAGCGCAAGATCACCGTGGACTTCACCGACGCCTACTACAACAGCGACCTGGTGGTCGTCGTCCGCAAGGACAGCGAGTACGCCAACGCCACCACGCTCGAGGAGCTCTCCGGCGCGAAGATCACCGGCCAGCTCAACACCTTCCACTACAACGTCATTGACCAGATCCCGGACGTGCAGAAGATGCCCGCCATGGACACCTTCCCCACCATGACCGTGGCCCTGACCTCCGGCGCCATCGACGGCTACATCTCCGAGCGTCCCGGCGCGGTGTCCGCCTGCGCCGCCAACGACGCGCTGGCCTTCGTGACCCCCGGCTTCGTGGCCTCCGAGGAGGACACCTCCATCGCCGTCGCCATCAAGCAGGGCAACCCCGACCTCGTCGCTGACATCAACGCCATCCTCGCCGGCATCGACACCGATACCCGCAACGCGCTGATGGACAACGCCGTGCTGAACCAGCCCATCTCCGCAGAGTGACGGGTTCCGGCGCTAAGCTACGGTTCGTCATCCACCCTGAGTTTGAATTTGTCTGAGAGTGGAGAGTGAAGAGTTGAGAGTGAAGATATGGTAAGCCGCGCACAGATCATGGGCTCCGCGAAACCAACGTTCCCGCGAAGGCCCGCGACCTGATAAGCGAAATCACACGGTTTCGTTCCCGCGCATTCCCCATCTCCACTCTTCACTCTCCACTCTCCACTCTGATTAAGGAAGTGTTCAAATGCCCAACGCGCAA
Source organism: Clostridia bacterium (assembly GCA_017471125.1). Classification (GTDB taxonomy): domain Bacteria; phylum Bacillota; class Clostridia; order Christensenellales; family Aristaeellaceae; genus UBA2862. The sequence continues at coordinate 11,396 of JAFUWR010000329.1, forward strand.
TCCGGTTTCTTTGAATGGGTGTTCTTCTTCGTCAGGACCTACGGCACGATGGTCCTCAAGGGCGCGGGCACCACGCTGCTGATCGCGCTGACGGGCACGCTGGTGGGCTTCATCA
>JAFUWR010000330.1 GCA_017471125.1 Clostridia bacterium
ACATTCCCGAAAACGCATTGCGGGGTGTACTGGTGTATCTGTGCCTGATGATCGTCCTGGCAGTGGTCCTGTTGTTTGGATACAGAAAGACCTACGATCGCTATGCCGATCAGGGAGAGATCCTCCGTGAGGTCAGCAATCTGGTCAAGACGCCCTCCGGGCAGTTCAAGCTGTCGGTCGATCCGTCGTCGCGATGGGCGATCACCGAATCCGCCTTTGGGAGCCACACGCCGGTTCACAATGCCCTCGGCGCAGCGCAGGCGGTCTACATATTCGCTGTGATCGTCACGGCGCTTTATGCGCAGTTCGGCCAAGCCAGCGCGGATAATTCCGCCATTGCCTATATCCTGAGCGGCAGGTGGACGAAGGGCTTCAATCTGTTCGCCATCACGAACATACTGTTCCTGTTCATCGAGGTCTCCGTCGTTACGATATTCGTCAGGTTCCTGATCCGCACGGCGACCCGGTATATCGGCACAAAGGGCGAGACCATCGGCAGGCTTCTGATGGATCTCATTGGCTATCTGAGCTTCATCGTATTCGCGTATTTCGCGCTTTCGTACATCGGCATCGATACGGGGGCGCTGGTCGCCTCCCTCGGCATCATGACCTTCGCGCTGTCCCTGGGGGCGCAGGACCTGATCAAGGATATCCTGGCCGGGTTGACGATTGTTATCGACGGGGAATACCAGGTGGGCGACATCATCGATATCAACGGTTTCCGGGGCACGGTGCTGGAGGTAGGCGTGCGAACCACCAAGATCGAGGGCCGGGGCGGAAATATCCTGATCGTGGGCAACCGGGATGTGAAGAACGTGATCAATCGGACGCGCAAGAATTCCTGGTACGCGCTGGAAGTCAATATCTCTGAAACCGAGGACCTTGGCAAGGTGGAAGCGCTGCTCAATGAGCGCCTGCCCGAAATCGGGAGGGACATCCCGGAGATCATCAGCGGCCCCTTCTACAAGGGCGTCGTGAACATTGGAAAGAGCACGCTGGCCCTCTCGATCATCGCGGAGTGCGTGGAGGACGACTATCACCAGGTACAGCGGAGGCTCAATCGCGCCATAGCGGTGCTGCTCGAAGAGGTTGGGATCTCACTCAAATAGCTGCGTGCGATCCTCGTAACCGTCGATCTTCTCTTCGGCCAGCGGCTGAACGGTCTTTCGCGGTTTGCCTCCATCGATCGATCCTAATGATGGATCGTACCCGTGACATCGAACTCGTAATAGCTTTCATAGTTCTGGAACGGCCAAACCTTGACCGTCTTCCGGGCATTGTTGTAAATGGCGCTGTATTGCGTCATGGAAGTGCCGGTGGATTCAGTATATTCGTTCTGGACCGCGCTTTGCAATATGACCAATGCAGCCGATTCTGGCATTACCGTGCGATAGTCTTCCGTATTCTTATCCCTGTATCTCCAAAGCTGGCTGGCGATGGTAATAAACCGATGATATCCATGGCCAAAGCCGTACTGGATCAGGCTCTCGCCGCTTTCATCATTCATCGTTACCGCGTCTTCCCGCAGCGACCCGTTCTTGTAATAATCCTCAATGTCATCATATCCGAGATAGAAATTGGTCACCACGTCGGAATCTATGATCGAGACATCGCTGTTTCGGCTCTCGATCACCGCATAGCGATCCTCTGCGTCCGTCACAAATATGTGGCAGTTCTGCCAGTCCCCCGGCGTGACGATGGATGTATCGACCTTTCGGATGGCCTCTTCCACGTTGGCACAGTCGTCCAGCATGTATCGGAGGATGATGCTGGCCCCCGCCGCCAGCCTTGCCGGTTGGTCGCCCTCCTTGATGTCCACCCGCATGATGGAAACAAACAGCCCCTTTTCATTGATGCCATCCATACATTCATAGGGGAGGATATCGAGGATCGAGCTGTCGAAACCCTCCTGATCCGGTCCGCCTGCACGAAGAAATGGATCGTCCGGGTCGCACCATATGGCGTCGGCAACGGCGATGGATTCGTACTTGTCTTCTGGCTTGCAGTGCAGCACGATGTTCAGTCCCGTCAGTGTTTGATCCTCTTTGGATATGCGGTGGGGATAATCGTAATTCCTGCATGAGAGCGGTTCCCCTTCCGGATTGTGAGTGATGAAGGTGGAGCAGCCGGGATCTATGATGCCCGCTTCACGCATGGATTCGATAACATGAGGGCCATAATAGTCCCCGGTATAATCCATGAAATAAAGATAGCCGTCATCGTCGAGCTTGGTGACGCTGTGTCCCTCGGCCAATGCGAAGCTGGGGAGCAGCATTGTGAACGCCAACAAGAGTGATATCATCCGTAGTCTCATTTAGTACCTCCAAATTATGACCCCACGCCAATTAAACGTCCATAGGCCATGCCCATGTCGATGTGAACGCCCTGCTCCGCAGTCATGGCGAAACCGGCGTCCTCGCTGAAGATCATCACGATGTCGCTGCCGCCAAACAGGAAGAAACCCATGGGATCGCCTTTTTTCACGACGGCTCCCGGTGTCACTGAGGCCTCGAAGTTCACCGACGAAACCTCACACATACCCACGGGGACAATGGCGGCAAGCCCGCCATTTGCAAGCTTCATAATAATGACGCCACGTGTCTCAATGGACTGCCAGCCAAATAGCTCCGACCAGTACTCTTTGTATCGCCCGGCTTTCGGATCCCAGGTAATCACCCCTCCAGGCGCGTCATCGGCGGGGATCACAAAGGCTTCCAATATGGTGCCGCCGACAGGAAAATGGTAGCGGTGATAATCGTTGACATCAAGGAACGTGTGGGTCAGGAGGCCGCCCGCAAAGGCGTTTGCATAGGCGCTTCCTGCCAACAGGACGGATACGTCCGTCAGTGTTCCGGTCTTGATGGCAATGCCATTCCCGTCCTCGGTATCATCATCTGAAACAGGGTTCGACACGCGACTTTTGGCATCAATTGACCAAATACCCTGGGGAACCGAATCCGCGGGCGATGTGACCACGGTATCATCATCCGCCGCGTCGATGGGACGCACGGATGGGTCGCTGAGCCGTCTTGCAAAGAAATCATTGAAGGTCTTCCATTTCGCCGCGTCCTCATAGGTTCCGTCGCTCAGGTGAAAATCCGGATTTGCCAGCGCGTTCTGAAAGTATTCGTCGCACCAGGAAGCCTCGGAACTAAGGAAGGTACCATATTCGGAAGTAAATTTCACCAGCCAACTGCGAAAGGGCTCGTGGTACATTATGGAGTTGTGATAGTAGCCCTTGTTTGCCAGCGCTTCCAGGGGCTGGTTGCAGACGAAGTAGAAGCAACCCATGCTTTGATCGATGCGATCATAGAGGGAAACATATTCGTCGGTGGGGCTGATCGCCCATGGCATGGCCCGTATCGACCAATCGATGAATTCATAGTATGATTCCAGCGAATCCACTGGATTGGTCTGCGGGTTTGGATTGATGGTTGTAGCCTGTGCAATAGACTGCTCCAACAGGGCCTTCAGCTCCGGATCGTGTTCGACCAGCTGAATCAAATCCCAGGTAATAGGCTCGTGTGCTTGCGTGCGAACGATATCCGATGTGATCACTTCGCCATATGCCGGGGCGACGATCAGCAGAATCATTGCGAGCACCAACAGAAGCGACAACATCCGTTGTTTCATATTGTACCTCCAAACGGTCGAAGCCTGACGATCAGAATAGTGGGACTATCGGTCGTCTGCATCCTTCTCCGGGTCTCCATCCACTTCCACCAGGCTCAAATCTCCGGACATGAACCGCCACAGCAGCTCCGGCGCGTTGCGCCACACGCCGTCCGCCCCTTTCTTTTCCACCTTATCGCCGCACTTGCGCACGAGGACATTTCCCTTCACAAACCGATAATATTTCATCTCATTCATGATGTCCGCATCCTTTCACTTTGCTCTGGCTTCAATGGTCGTTCCAAGTATAACCGACAGCGCCTTCCGGCACCGGGACGGCGGCAAAGAGCTCCCTTTGCTTCGCGTTGGCCTCCAGCTTCTCCGCTTCGGTGGAAGTCTCGCTTCTGACGATCTCATATAGAGCGTGGGTCTTATCCTCCTTGGTCTCAAATGAATCCTGCGTGTGGAATTGTATCTCAAAGAGATAGCCGCCGGGGGTCCTCAGGTTCGTGTTGATCCCCTTGTAGCCGTCGTTTCCCCAGGTGTTTCTAAAGTATTCCACCTGGTAACCCTGTTCGGCCAATGTCTTCAGGATCGCGTCCGTACCGGATATATACTGGTCGTCGTCGATGATGAAGGTATAGCGCAGCGCGTCATAGAGCGCGTCGACCGCCTCTTCGAGATCGATCTCCATGTCATGCGCGTTGAGCAGCAGCTTCCGGGCGATGCTCTCCGGGGTCTTCTGGCGATGCTCAAGGCCCGTGAGATGGATCGAATCGTTCTCCAGCGACTGAAGGAGCGGCGTGACGGTGGTCTCCTCCTGAGCCGCCGCCGCGTAGATCCGATCCGCGATCGCGGCGGCACGCGCGGCTTCGTCGGCGGCATCCGGAGCTACGGCCGCCGCCGCGCCCGCGTCATCCGGCAGGGAATCGGTCGCCTCCAGCACCTGCGCGGCCTCGGCAAGGCCAACGCCGCCTCCAAGTGTGAGCAGGACGACGAGCAGTATCGCCAGCATCGTTGAGAAAGGATTCATCGTTCGCGTCTTCATTTTTCTCCTCCTTATCCTCTTGTAAAAGCATATTTCCCTCTAAACACATACCATTTTTATTATACTTGAAAACGCAGGAAAAAGCAACGGCCCCGGGAAAATTGGCAGGTCGCGGGCATATCGCTCGAACATGTGACACAGAGGGACGGTCCCGATCCCCAAAAAATTTCCCCAGGGTATGGACAAACGCGCATTTTGGTGGTATCATATATATTGATGGATCATGTTTTCCAAAGAAGGCTATGCGGATGAGAAACTATCGGATCGCGTTTTTCACGGCGGACTGGAACTACGAGCTGGTGGAGACCACGCTGCACGGGGCCAAGCGCTTCGTGGACGCGCACGATAACGTGACCCTGTGCGTGTTCGACTGCTTCGGCAAGGACCTGGGCACGGCGAAGGACTGGAGCGAGTACGCCATATTCGACCTGGCGGACCTGAACCAGTTCGACGGGCTGCTGATCATGGGCAACCAGATCGTGTTGAAGCCGGTGCGCGACGCCATCTCCCGGCGGGTGCTCGAGGCGGGCATCCCCGCGGTGAGCATCGACTGTCCCGTGGAGGGGGCGACCCAGATCGGCGTGGACAACGAGCAGTGCCAGTACGAGATCGCGGCCCACGTCATCCGCGACCACGGCGCGAAGCGGCTGGCGTACATCACCGGCATCCTGGAAAACGGCTGTCCCGAGGGTCACCAGCGCATGAACGGCTTCCTGCGGGCGTGCCGGGACAACGGCGTCAAAGCGCAGGACATCGAGGTCATCGAGGGCACCTGGCGCACCAGCGACGGCGCGACGGTGGCCGAGGACTGGCTGGACGCGGGCAAGCCCCTGCCGGACGCCTTCGTCTGCGCCAACGACGAGATGGCGCTGGGCCTGATGGAGGCCCTGGGCGACCGGGGCGTGCGCATCCCGGAGCAGGTGATGGTCACCGGCTTCGACAACGTGGGCTCCGCCGAGCTTTCGAGCCCCCGGCTGTCCACCGTCGACCGCAACTACGAGCGGCTGGTCTACCAGGCCATACAGGCCATCATCGACAAGGTGGACGGCCGCGAGCGCCGCGCCTACATCCCCTTCCAGCATGCGATCATCATGTCCGAATCCTGCGGCTGCAAGAACACCGCCCGGGCGCAGTACATCCGCGACCGCTACTTCCAGCAGACCCGCTTTTTGAAGAGCTTCTACATGCAGCAGGACGCCATGGCCGAGGAATTGCTCGAGGCCAACGACCTGCTCGAGCTGATGACCATCGTGGAGCGCAACCACAGCATGTTCGGCTGCGACAACGTCTACCTGTGCATCAACGACTACTATTACGAGAACTACGACAAGAAGGCCTGGCGCCACGGCCCGGAGGCGTTCGGCGAGGAGATGATACTGGCCGCCTGCAAGGAGAGCAACTGCGAGGGCGACGGCGAGCACCGCTATGCCCGGTTCCCCACCTACGCGCTGCTGCCCGAAGCCATCCTGCGGCGCGAGCGCTTCCTGGTGTTCTACCCGCTGCACTACAACACCTCCTCCATCGGCTACATCGCCATGAACGGCATCAGCCAGGCGGCGAAGGTCAACCTCCACAAGAGCATCTTCAACTTCGTGGAGATCGCCGTGGAGAACGTGCGCAAGAAGGGCCTGCTTCGGCAGTTGAACGACGTGCTGGACGACCTGTACGTCCGCGACGCGCTGACGGAGCTGTACAACCGCTTCGGCTTTGAGCGCTTCGGCCAGAAGGCGTTCGACGAATTCATGGCCCGCGACGGCAGCGCCCAGATACTGTTCATCGACATGGACGACATGAAGGGCATCAATGACCGCTTCGGCCACGAGGTGGGCGACATGGCCATCCGCGCCACCGCGGACATCCTGCGCCGCGCCTGCGACGACCGGTCCTTCCTGATGCGCTACGGCGGCGACGAGTTCCTGGTCATCGCCTCCGGGCGGGAGACCGCCCTGGAGCAGGACATCCAGCGGGCCGTGGCCGAGCGCCGCGACGGCGGCGACCTGCCGTTCAAGTTGAGCCTGTCCATCGGCATCGTCCGCGCCGACGGCGGCGATCCCCGGACGCTGGACGAGTGCATCCTCACCGCCGACCAGCAGATGTACGGGGTCAAGAAGCGGCGGCAGGGGTAAAAGGATCGACGTGGAGCTTTCCGCTCCACGCCGATTTTTTTATCGATCCGCGATCCTCAGAATGGCCTCGATGTCTTGAGGCGTCATGTGGAAGGTGCCGCCGGTGGTGCCGTCGGGGTTGGTCTTTTTGGTCTTGGCGGCGAGGGCCGGGATGTCCTCGGTCCTGGCGCCCAGTTCCTTCAGGGTCAGGGGCATGCCGATGTCGCGGAGGAACTGCTCGTGGGCCTCGATGCCGCGCAGCGCGGTGACCTCGGGGTGCTGGAAGTCCATCTCGCAGTTATACACCCGCACGGCGAACTGGGCGAACCGCATGACGTCCTTGTCCATGTGGTAGCGCATCCACGCCGGGAAAACCACCGCCAGCCCCGCGCCGTGGGCCACGTCGTACAGCGCGGACAGCTCGTGCTCGATCTGGTGGCTGCCCCAGTCCTGCACGCGGCCCACGCCCACGGTGTCGTTGTGGGCGACGGTGCTGGCCCACATGAGCTGGGCCTGGGCGTCGTAGTCGTCGGGCTTCTTCACGGCGGTGCGCGCCGCGGCGATCACCGCGGTCATCGCGCCCTCGGCCATGCGGTCGATCAGGTCCACCCCGTCGGTGGAGGTAAAATAGCGCTCCATCATGTGGGCCAGTATGTCCGTCGCGCCGCAGGCGATCTGGTAGGGCGGCAGCGTCATCGGCAGCTCCGGGTCCATGAACGCCAGGCGGCAGCGGTTCAGCTCGCTCCGCAGGCCGCGCTTGGTCTTGGTGGATTCCTGGGTGATGACGCAGCTGTTGGACGACTCGCTGCCCGCCGCGGACATGGTCAGCACCGCGCCGAAGGGCAAGGTCGTGACGGGCTTGGCCTTGCCGCAGAAGAAGTCCCAGAAATCGCCGTCATAGCAGGTGCCATGGGCGATGGCCTTGCTGGAGTCGATGACCGACCCGCCGCCGACGGCCAGTATGAAGTCCACCTTCTCCGCCCGGGCCAGCTCGATGCCCTTGTACACCAGGGTGTCCCGGGGATTGGGCTGCGCGCCGCCCAGCTCCACATAGGCGATGCCCGCCTCGTCCAGAGAGCGCTCCACCCGCCCGATCAGGCCCGAGCGCACCGCGGAGCCGCCGCCGAAGTGGATCAGCGCCTTGGTCGCGCCGACCTCCTTCAAGTACTTGCCGACCTCGTTCTCGACCCCCCGCCCGAACACGAAGCGGGTGGGGACACAATGCGTGAAGTTCAACATGGTATACCTCCGTCAGTTAAATACTTCCCGAATTTTGGACGTCATCGCCTCAGCCAGCCGCAAATGCCCGTTGGCGGTCATGTGCACGGCGTCGAGGGTCGAGACCTCGGCGTGGGGATTGGCGTCGAAGAAGTCCACCCGCATGAGCTTGGCGACGCGGTGCAGCTCCTGGGGCAGGCCCCGGGACACGGCGATGGCCTGCTCGCCAAAGCACTCGGCGTGGCGGGTCTCCATCAGGTTGTCGCGGATGACGGGCGGGCCGACGACGATGATGTGGGGCGGGTCGCCGGCGGCGTCCATGCCGTAGAGCTTGGCCAGCCGCACGAGCTGCATCATGCTCTGGCCGATGGTCATGGGCGTCAGCCCGAAGCGGCGCTTGGTGTCGTTGGAGCCCAGCATGATGACGACGGCGTCCAGCGGATTGTGGCTCATCAGGCAGGGCGGCAGGTAGTTCAGGCCGCTCTTGTAGCCCCCCTCCACCGGGTCGTCGTAGGCGATGGTGCGGCCATTGAAGCCCTCCTCCACCACCGTCCAGCCGTCGCCCAGCAGCTCGCCCAGGCGCATGGGCCAGCGGGTGTGCTCGTCGTAGCGGCCGCCGGTGGGGATGTAGCCCCAGGTGTTGGAATCGCCGTAGCAGAGTATGCGCTTACGCAAGGGTCAAACCTCCGTCTCCTCGGCCTTCTCCTCGAAGGGATAGTCGTCCGCCTTCGGCAGATTGTTGACATTGAACACCTCGTCCTCGTAGAAGTCCGTCACGCCGGGGCGGTTGCCGTCCAGGCCGAACAGGTCCTTCTGCGCCGGGGCAGGGACTTCCTCCGCGTCGCGCTGTCGGCGGGTGCGGGGGTCGGGCTCCGAGGACACGCCGGGGCCGCGGCGCTCGCCCCGCTGGAAGCTCGTGTGGGTGCGGGCGTCCCTGCGGGTGGGGACGCGGCGCTTGGGGTCGGCCTTGGCCTTCGCCCCCTCGTGGCGCTTCACCAGCGTGCTGGCCACCACGTAGTCGCGCTCCTCCCAATTCTTCTCCAGCAGGTCGTCGCCGTCCGGGTCCAGCTTGTCGCGGATGTCGGACTCGTTGAAGAAGCGCTCATCGTCCACGATGACGCGCTCCTTGCGGAACCAGACCCAGTGGGGCCGCCAGCGCACCAGCCAGACCAGCAGGTCCCCGGCCACGCCCACGATCATCAGCACGATCAGCAGCCTGAGCCAGTTCTGCGACAGCCACAAAAGCGGCGACGTGCCCGAGCTGCCCGCCAGGTTGAACAGCCGGAGCACCCAGTTGGCCAGGCCCTTCAGCCAGCCCAGCATCGCGTCCACGATGGCGCTGGAATAGGCGGTTATCGTCATATAGTATATCCTCCTGCCCTCTCATGGGAGGGACGCATCATTCAGAACCTATTTCGGTCAATACGACCGTCATCTTCTCATGCTCGGGCTTGAACTCCACGTTGGGGTAGCGGTCCTGGTCGAACACGGGCGCGATCTCATAGGTGCCCGGGCCCAGGCCGGTCAGGTCCACGCTGACGTAGACCCCCTCCTTCTGGAGCTGCTCGATGTCGCTGCGCGGGCCGGTGACGATGACGCTCATGGGGCTGTACTCCACGCTCAAGCCCGCGGCCTTGCCGGACACCAGCACGCTCAGGTCCTTGACGCGCCCAACCACGCTGGCCTCGGTGACGACCACGTTGACGTACACCTGCTCGCTGGACAGGTTGCGCAGGCCGGAGAGCTGGGAGATGGCGGCGCGGGTGGTGAAGCTCTGGCTCGCGCCCTCGACGCTCACCGGCTCGATCATCAGCTCGGTCAGGCCGTCCAGCAACTCCGCGTCCGCGGCCACGGTGACCATGTCGGGCTGCATGGTGACGGACTGCACCACGTAGCCGTCGGCGGGCTGGCCAGTGACCACGTTCGCCAGGTCGGTGGACACGGGCAGGTCCTTGGTGGGATACACGTCCACGCTCACGGACACCGAGGACGAGGACAGGTTCAGCATCTCCTGCTCCACCGCCTCCCCCGCCGTGTCGAACAGCGCGTAGGGCAGCGCCTGGGTGAACGGCGCGTCCCGGGAGGTGATGTCCGCGTACACGGTAGCGGAGCCGATGTTCCTGACCACCGACGCTGCGCCGGACACCGTCAGAAACGACGGGTTCACCCGGGTCACGCTGTACCAGTAATCCTCCTGGGCGTCGCCGGAGATGACCGTGTTGATGGGCACGGAGCGGGAGTCCTGGGTCTCGAAGGTCAGCGTCAGCGATTCGGGCACGATGTCCGTCACGCGGCCGAAGGAGCTGGTGGCCCGCAGCGGCACCTCCTGGGTGCCCGCCGTGCGCACGCTGGACAGGTCCAGCGACACCAGCACGTTCTCCGCCGACACCCGGGAATAGTAGGTCTGCGGCGCGTCCACCGTGACGGAGATGTTGCTCAGCGCCTCGGTGGGATCGTCCAGCAGCGCCAGCCGGTTGGCGTTCAGCGTGGTCTGGCCGGTCATGTAGCCGGTCAGGTCGTTGACCACCTTGGTGCGGGTGATGGACGTGTTGGTGGATATGACGTAGTTCCACAGGAGTATCGCCAGGAGCAGCGACAGGAGCTTGAGCCATACGTTGTGCACGAGCCCGCCCCACAGATTGCGCCCGAGCCAGCCCATCCACTTCCCCACGCGCTTGCCCAGCGGCTGCTTTTCCCGCTCGGGCGCGAGGCTCTCGTTTTTGTTTTCAGGGGTCCTATTCTCCATCTTCCGGCGCCTCCCTGCGCAGCGTTCCGATCCAGGAGTACATGCTTCGATCCGGGGTGAACAGCTCGGTCAGCAGTATGGTCAGCGACCGGCCGTCCAGGTGCCGGGTCAGCCGGCCCTCGCGGGCCATGGAGATGATGCCCGTCTCCTCGGACACGATCAGCGACACCGCGTCGGTGGTCTCGGTGATGCCGATGGCCGCGCGGTGGCGGGTGCCCAGCTCCCGGCTGATGGTCGGGTCCTCGGACAAGGGCAGTATGCAGGCCGCGGCCTCGATGCGCCGGTTCAGGATGACCATCGCGCCGTCGTGCAGCGGCGTGTTCGGCTCGAAGATATTTTCAATGAGCGGCGCGGAGATCTCCGCGTCCACCCGGGTGCCGGTCTCCACCACGTCGCCCAGACCTGTGTGTCGCTCGATGATGATGAGCGCGCCGATCTTCTTGCGGGACATGTTGCTCATGGCCCGGACGATCTCCGCCACGCTGGACTCCACCCGGTCGGCGGGGTCCTGCCGCGCCGGGAGGCCGATGACCCGCCGCATCAGCCGGGAGCGGCCGATCTGCTCGAGGCCGCGCCGGAACTCCGGCTGGAACAGTATCACGATGAACAAAAGGCCCATGCTGATGATCTGCGTGAGCAGCCAGCTCACCGCGCTCAGGTGCAGGGCGCTCGCCAGCCACGCGATGACCAGCACCGCCGCGATGCCCTTGAACAGCGAATTGGACCGGGTGTGCATCACCAGCTTGATGCCGTTGTAGATGAGCACCGCCAGGATCAGCACGTCCACGATGTTGTGCCAGTCGGGATGCTGGAAAAGGTTCGTGAACAGCGAGCCCACTGACCACAGAAATTCCCTCAGCCGCACCATCATCGCGCCATCCCCCCAGTTCGCCCATTCATCTATCATCTATTATAATACAAACCCGCGCAAAAGGAAATTCATTTTGGGTACATTTCTTATAAAAAAAATTGGGCGAAGCCACAGGCGGTCCATCCCCGTCCCCGCGGGGTTGCATTTCGTTTGTAAACCTGCTATAATACAGGCGTAACAAACTTAACGTCACAGGAAGGAGGCCGCGCCATGGAGCACACCGCACCGCCGAGCGAGGCGACCGCGGACGCCCGGGAGGCGAAGTACGAGCTGGCCTCCCGCCTGGTGGACTACATGCGCCTGGGCGAGGCCATCCGCATCCTGGAGACGCTGGGCGACTACAAGAACAGCCGCGCCCTGCTCAAGCAGATCATGGAGATCAAGGCGTACACCGACGAGATGGAGGAAAAGCGCAAGGCCGAGGACCGCCGCCGCATCGAGGAGCGGGACCGCCGGGAGGCCGAGCAGCGCAAAAAGCGCATGCTCTACGCCGCCGCCGCGGGCATCGCCGTCGTGGCGCTGTTTATCCTCATCGCCCGGTGAACTTCATATATTAACGTACCTGTGGTATGATGGATAAAAACGCGCGAGGTCGATAGAATGAACAAGACACCCGTCGAATTGGACGGCAAATGTATCCTCGTGACCGGCTCCCCGGGCTTCATCGGCGCGGCGCTGGTCACGCAGCTGTTGAAGGACCTGTCGGACGGCACGGTCGTCAGCCTGGACAGCATGAGCGACTACTACGACCCCTCCCTGAAGGAATACCGATTAAAGCGCATCGAGGATGCGGCCAAGGCGTCCGGGGCGAAGCACGTCTTCGTGCGCGGCAGCATCGCGGACAGGGAACTCATCAACGACGTGTTTGAGACGTACCGCCCCGCGGTGGTGGTGAACCTGGCGGCCCAGGCCGGGGTGCGGTATTCCATCGACCACCCGGACACCTACATCGAGGCCAACGTCATCGGCTTCTACAACATCCTCGAGGCCTGCCGCCGCTGGCCCGTGGAGCACCTGGTCTATGCCAGCAGCTCCAGCGTCTACGGCGGGAACACGAAGGTCCCCTTCGCCGTTGAGGACAAGGTGGACCATCCCGTGTCGCTGTACGCGGCCACCAAGAAGACCGACGAGCTGCTGGCCCACGCTTACTGCAAGCTCTACGACATCCCCGCCACGGGGCTGCGGTTCTTCACCGTCTACGGTCCCGCGGGTCGGCCCGACATGTTCTATTACAGCGCCACCAAGAAGCTGGCCGCGGGCGGTACCATCGACATCTTCAACTACGGCAACTGCAAGCGCGACTTCACCTATGTGGACGACATCGTCGAGGGCATCGTCCGGGTGATGCGCGGCGCGCCGACCCGTGCCACGGGGCCGGATGGCCTGCCGGTGCCGCCCTACGCGGTGTACAACATCGGCGGCGGCACGCCGGAGAACCTGCTGGACTTCATCGCCACGCTCCAGGGCGCGCTGGTGGACGCGGGCGTGCTGCCCCCGGACTACGACTTCGACGCCCACCGCAGGCTCGTGGGCATGCAGCCTGGCGACATGCCCGTGACCTACGCCGACGCCTCGGCCCTCGAGCGCGACTACGGCTTCGTGCCCCGCATCGGCATCCAGGAGGGCCTGCGCCGGTTCGCGGAATGGTACAAGGAATATCACAAGGAGAGCAGCCTATGAGGATCACAGTCGCGGGCGTGGGCTACGTGGGGCTGTCGCTGGCCGTGTTGCTGGCCCAGCGCCACGCGGTCACCGCCATCACCACCACCCCCGCCAAGGCCGAAAAGCTGAACCGCCTGGAGAGCCCGATCCGGGACGCGGAGATCGAGCGCTTCTTCGACGAGGCGCGGGCGGGCAAGCGCACATTGAACCTGACCACCACCACGGACAAGGCCGCGGCCTACGCCTCCGCGGACCTGGTCATCATCGCCACCCCCACCAATTACGACGACCAGTACCACTTCTTCGACACCTCCGCCGTGGAGGACGCCATCGAGCAGACCCTGGCGGTGAACCCGGACGCGCTGATGGTCATCAAGTCCACCATCCCGGTGGGCTACACCGACCAGGCGCGGAAGAAGTACGGCGCGCGGCGGCTCATGTTCAGCCCCGAGTTCCTGCGGGAATCCCGGGCGCTGTACGACAACCTGCACCCCAGCCGCATCGTCGTGGGCGCGTATGACGACCAGCGGGCCGACGCGGAGCTGTTCGCGGGCCTGCTCACCGAGGGCGCGGAGGATGAGGACGTGCCGGTGCTCATCGCCCACCCCACCGAGGCCGAGGCCATCAAGCTATTCGCCAACACCTACCTGGCCGTGCGGGTGGCCTACTTCAACGAGCTGGACACCTACGCCCAGACCAAGGGGCTGGACACGAAGCAGATCATCGAGGGCGTGTGCCTGGACCCCCGCATCGGCCCCCACTACAACAACCCCTCCTTCGGCTACGGCGGCTACTGCCTGCCCAAGGACACCAAGCAGCTCCTGGCCAACTACCGGGACGTGCCCCAGAACCTGATCGAGGCCGTGGTGAAGTCCAACACCACCCGGAAGGACTTCATCGCCGACCGGGTCATCGCCATGAAGCCCGATGTGGTGGGCGTCTACCGGCTGACCATGAAGGCCAACAGCGACAACTTCCGCGCCTCGGCCATACAGGGCGTCATGAAGCGCATCAAGGCCAAGGGCATACCGGTGATCGTCTACGAGCCGACGCTCAAGGACGGGGAGCGCTTCTTCAACTCCCTGGTGGTCAACGACCTCGACGCCTTCAAGGCCCGGGCCGACGTCATCCTCGCCAACCGCTTCGACCAGGCGGCGCTGGGCGACGTGGCGGACAAGGTCTACACCCGCGACCTGTTCAGGCGGGATTGACGCCCCCGCAGGGGCGGCGTTTCGCCGCCCGCAAAAAACACCCGCCGGAACTTGCGTTCCCGCGGGTGTTTTCCATATAAGCGATCAGATCTGTACCCCTGCCTTCTCCAGGATGGCGGGCACGTTCTTTTCCGCGCCGATGGCCATGATGTGGACGCCGTCGCAGAGCTTCTCGTCCTTGATCTTCGCGATCATCTCGGCGGCCATTTCGATGCCCAGCTTGGCGGGCAGGCCCTTGACGCCCTTTTCCTTGCCCTCGGCGGCGGCCGCGGCGAGGCGGTCGATCATGTCCTGGGGCACGGCGATGCCGGGCACGTTCTCATTCATGTACTTGGCCATGCCGGCGGCCTTCAGCGGGATGATGCCGGCCATGATGTGGGCCTTGATGCCGGCCTTGTCCACGGCCTCCATGAACCGCTTGAGCGCGTCCAGGTCGAAGATGCCCTGGGTCTGGATGTACTTCGCGCCGGCGTCCACCTTCTGGCGGAGCTTGTTGATCTGCAATACCTGGGGCTCGTACACAGGGGTCACCACCACGCCCTTGTAGAACTTCGGCACGGAGGCCATCTCGTTGCCGCCGCAGTCCTTGCCGGTGGCTTCCATCGTAGAGAGCATGCGCAGGATGCCCACGGAGTCCAGGTCGTACACGGGCTTGGAGGCCTTGCAGTCGCCCACCATGGTGTGGTCGCCGGTCAGGGCCAGCATGGTGTCGATGCCGAAGGACGCCGCCGCCAGCATGTCGCCCATGATGGCCATGCGGCTGCGGTCGCGGCCGGTCATCTGGATGATGGGCTCGATGCCGTTGAGCTTGAGCTGGGCGCACAGGCCCAGGGAGGAAGCCTTGAGACACGCGGACTGCATGTCGGTCACGTTGACGGAGTGCACCTTGCCCTTGAGCAATTGGGCGACCTCCAGCTGTTCGGTGAAATCATAGCCCTTGGGCGGGGCCATCTCGGCGGTGACGCCGAAGATACCATTTTCAAGCGCGTTCTGAAGTGTGCTCATGCTTATTTCCCCCTGATGTTGATCGTTC
This sequence comes from Clostridia bacterium, assembly GCA_017471125.1. Classification (GTDB taxonomy): domain Bacteria; phylum Bacillota; class Clostridia; order Christensenellales; family Aristaeellaceae; genus UBA2862. The sequence goes on from JAFUWR010000330.1 coordinate 15,507, forward strand.
TCGGATAGGCGACCTTCTCGTAACCCTTGTCCTCGCGGGTGATGCCGATCTTCTCCTCCTGGCCCAGCTCGACCAGCTTGTTGTAGATCTCGATCCAGGCGCAGGGATTCTCGGGGTTGACTTCGCACTTGCCGTTGCGGGAGCCGCCGCAGGGGCCGTTGACCAGCGACTTCGCGCAGCGGGAGATGGGACAGATGCCGCCCGTCTTGCCCAGCACGCAGTCGCCGCACATGTGGCACGCCTCTTCAAACAGGCCGAGCTTCACGGACTCGCCCAGGAACATGGTGTTGTTGGAGGGGTACACGGGACACTTGCAGTACTGCGCGATGACCTGCACGCCGTCGCCGCAGGACATGGCCACCACCGCGTCCGGGTTCGCCGCGTTCACGGGCTTCAGGATGGTGCGGGTCTTTAGGTGCATGCAGCAGTACTCGCTCATGGCCGTGGCGACCACCTTGATGCCGTGCTCCGCCAGCACCTTCGTCAGCTCCGCGATCTCCTTCTCGCCGCCGGTGGCGCAGGCCGTGGCGCAGCTCCCGCAGCCCACAAGGCCCACGGTCTTGACGCCCTTGAGCATGCCCAGCAGCTCTTCGATGGGCTTCTTTTGCGTAATGATCATGCCGATTTCTCCTTATTGTCGTCCCCGTCGCGGGGATTATTGCGGCACATGCGTGGCATGCCGCTGTCATAGCTATTATATATCCATGATACTCATAAATCAATATTCTTAAATAGATGTTGTGAAAAGAAACGCGAAGATTTTACAAAGCGGCCGACGCACCCACGCGCTCGGCGCTGCGAGAGGGCGATCCTTCCACTTGCGCCCGCGGACGGCTTATTCTTCCCTGTACGCTTTTCTTGCTTCGTTAAGACTTTGCTCGTTGGCACCGCCCCTATAATCCGGGTCGGCAAACTGGATCGGGTCGTTCTGCCACCCACATTCGCATATCTCATAATAACCCAATTCATACTTGCCGCATACCGGACATATCCGTCTGTCTTTATCAGTCACCCGCTTGACCATGCGCCTTCACTTCCTCCCATGCAGTTTTGCCTTTTGACCCTGAAACGACGCATGGATCACGATGTCGATCTCAAACATATGGGGTCCACGTCGTAGGGGCGCCGTTGCGGCGCCCGCCCGAGTACCCTTCGCATCGTTGTACCCAGCGGGCGGCGCAACGCCGCCCCTACAACCGCAACTGTATCCTTATCCGTTTTGAGATCAGCCGCTTTCACTATCTGTCCTTCTCCGACCCGATGAAGATCGTCTCGCCGTAGCCCACCAGCCCCGAGATGTTGTCCCGTATGGCCCGGGGGAACAGGTTCTTCCGGGTGATCTCCCGGATGTCGATCCACTCCAAGCCGATCTGGAAGCGGTCGGTCTCCGTGGGCGCGCGCTTCGGCTCCGGGCCTAATTTGCACAGGAAAATGAAGTAGATCTTGTGGGCGTTGGCGTCGTACCGGCCCACGCTGATGCGCTCATAGATGCCGGACAAGCGGATGGGCACCACCGAGTAGCCCGTCTCCTCCAGCAGCTCCCGCTTCACCGTCTCGTTCAGCATCTCCCCCGTGTGCTGCCCGCCCCCCGGCAGGGCATAGTACTCCCCGAATTTGGAAATGCACCGATTGACCAGTATCTTCCCCTCGTGCAGCACGATGGCCTTCGCGGAATTTCGGACGGGCAAAGCGAACCACTCCTCGGACGGCGTATTATCTGTATTATACAATTTTGGGGACGCTTTTTCAATATCTTTTGTCGAGAAATGCGTAACTCACCGGGAAAAAGCCGAAATCTTTCGTGCGTCCCGCCGATATTGCGACGGGCCAATGTTAAATCAGGTAAAATCAGCATGAATTTGGCGTTGTTTCATTGAATGTTTTCAATGGTGATGTTACAATATATACAGAGGGGCCATCGCGCCCGAATTATGATGGACAGGGAGGAACCTTCTATGGCCGTTGCTGTTATCATGCCCCGCCAGGGCAATACCGTCGAGAGCTGTATCATCACCGAATGGAAGAAAAAGGTGGGCGATCCCGTCGCCGTGGGCGACATACTGTTCGCCTATGAGACCGACAAGGCCGCCTTCGAGTGCGAGGCCGAGACCGCGGGCACGCTTCTGAAAGTGCTGTTCGAGGAGGGCGACGACGTGCCGGTGCTGGAGAATGTCTGCGTCATCGGCAACCCGGGCGAGAACCCGGACGACGCCCTGACCGGGGCCGCTGCCGCCGCCGCGCCCGCCGCTGCCGGTGCCGCCGCG
>JAFUWR010000331.1 GCA_017471125.1 Clostridia bacterium
AACGACATGTACCTGTCCATCGACCGCGCCGTGGACAAGCTGGAGAGCCAGATCCGCCGCTATCGCACCAAGATGGGCAAGCAGCTTCGCGAGGCTCGCGCCACCGCCGAGGCCGCCGAGATCGCCGAGGCCGAGCCGGTGTACGAGGAGGCCAATTTCGACGTGGTCCGCGTGAAGCGGTTCTCCGTCAAGCCCATGGACGTGGAGGACGCCATCACCCAGATGGAGCTGCTGGGCCACAACTTCTTCCTCTTCATGAATTCCGAAAACGACACCATGAGCGTGCTCTATCGCCGCAACGACGGCAGCTATGGCCTGCTGCTGCCCGAGGAATAAAACGCAACTTCCCAAGCGCCGCGCCCGCGGCGCTTTTCTGTGGGCAAAAAGTGTGTACGGCCTGTGAATCTTTTCGGCGCTTTCTGTGCGCCGATTGATTTTGACCTGCGGGGCTGGTATAATACACATATAGAAATAATCGGAGGCAAGATCTGTGGGACTCAAAAGACTGGCGGCGCTCATGCTGGCGCTGGCGCTCATGGGCCTGTGGGCCGTGGCCGAGTCGCCCTTTGCGCAGGACGTGGTGGTGGACCAGATGTACAGCGTGGACGACTACGCGGTGACGGAGGGCCTGCCGGACGCCTGGGTGAACCTGCTGCTGCTGGGCCAGGACACCCGGCAGGGCAACCAGTACGGCAACACGGACACCATCATCATCCTCTCCATGAACATGGCGACCCGGCAGGCGAAGCTGACCTCGCTGATGCGCGACATCTGGGTGACCATGGATGGCCGGTCCAAGAGCGGCAAGCTCAACTCGGCCTGTCTCCAGGGCGGGCCGTCGCTGGCGATGCGCACCATCAACGAGTGCTTCGGCCTGAACATACAGTATTACGCGCTGGTGGACCTGAGCGGCATGGCCGAGATCATCGACCTGCTGGGCGGGCTGGAGCTGGACATCACCCTCGAGGAGCTGACGGCCATCAACCAGGGCCTGTTCGACCTCTCCCCCCTCTCCGGCATGGAGAAGCTGACCGAGTACGGCTCCTACGTCCACCTCAACGGCAACCAGGCCGTGGCCTACGCCCGCATCCGCAAGATCGACTCCGATTTCAAGCGCGTCGAGCGCCAGCGCTACGTGCTCACCGAGGTCGCCCGCCGCATCCAGCGGGAGGATCCCGCCACCATCGTGGGCGTGGTGATGAAGCTGCTGGACCGCGCGGAGACCAACATGGACCTGACCCAGCTGATGACCATCGCCAAGGTGGGCCTCGAAGTGGATCCCAACAACATCAAGCAGTTCCGCGTCCCCGTGGAGGGCACCTATGAGTCCGGCAACTACCCCATCAGCGACGGCAGCAAGGTCTGGTCCATCCGCCCCGACTTCGCCGCCAATACCCGCCTCCTCCATGAGTTCATCTACGGCGAGTGACCCCCCGCCTTCGCCCCGAGACCCGGCCCCCTGGCCGGGTCTCTACCTATTATATATAGGAGAGGAACAGGAACAGTCAAATACCCTCTTGAATCTCCGCGCGATACAAGCTATAATATAACCATCAACAACGACAGGAGGCGTGCCCATGCTCGCGATCATATCCAGCTGCGGCCTGTCCGGCATCGACGGCTTCGGCGTGGCGGTGGAGGTCAACCTGGCCCACGGCCTGCCGGCCTTCGAGATCGTGGGCCTGCCGGACGCCTCGGTGAAGGAGAGCCGTGAGCGCGTGCGGGCGGCGCTGAAGAACAGCGGATTCGGCTTCCCGGCCGAGCGGCTGACGGTGAACCTGGCCCCCGCCGACCAGAAGAAGGAGGGCCCGTCCTACGACCTGCCCATCGCGCTGGGCATGCTGGCGTGCCTGGGCGCGGTGCCCCAGGACGCCATGGACGGGATCTGCGTGTTTGGCGAGCTGTCGCTGGACGGCGGCGTGCGGCCGGTGCGCGGCGCGCTGCCGATGGTCATCTCCGCGAGGGAGCGGGGCGTCAGGCGGGTGATGCTGCCCGAGGCCAACGTCAACGAGGTGAGCTGCGTCGAGGGACTGGAGATTTTCCCCGTCTCGACCCTCCGCGCCGCGGCCCGGCACTTCACCGGAGAGCTGCCCATCGAGCCGGTGCAGCCCGTGGCCTACAAGACCCTCATCAGCCGCCGCCGCTACGCCGAGGACTTCTGCCACGTCAAGGGCCAGACCCTCGCCAAGCGGGCGCTGGAGATCGCCGCCGCCGGCGGCCACAACGTGCTGATGATCGGCCCGCCCGGCTCCGGCAAGACGCTGATGGCCCGCTGCATGCCCACCATACTGCCTGACATGACCTTCGAGGAGGCGCTGGAGGCGACGCGCATCCACTCGGTGGCGGGCATCGTGCCGCCCACGGGCCTGCTGACCGAGCGCCCCTTCCGCTCGCCCCACCACACCGCGTCCTACGCCTCGCTGATCGGCGGCGGCGTCAACGCCCTGCCGGGCGAGGTCTCGAAGGCCAGCGCGGGTTGCCTCTATTTGGATGAATTGCCCGAATACCGCCGGGACGTGCTGGAGGCCCTGCGCCAGCCCATGGAGGACGGCTTCGTCACCATCACGCGGGTCAATGCCCAGTGCACCTACCCCTCGCGGTTCATACTCATCTGCTCCATGAACCCCTGTCCCTGCGGCCACCTGGGCAGCCGCACCCAGCAGTGCCGCTGCACCCCCGCCGAGATCCGCCGCTACCTGAACCGGGTCTCCGGGCCGCTGCTGGACCGCATCGACATGCACATCGAGGTGGAGTCCATCCCCGCCGAGCAGCTCTCCGAGACCACCCTCTCCGAGAGCAGCGACAGCATCCGCGCGCGCGTGGTCAAGGCCCGGGAGGTCCAGCTTAGGCGCTACGCCGGCACCGCCCTCCACTGCAACGCCGAGCTCAACGCCCGCACCCTCGCCGGGGCCTGCGCCATGACCCCCGCCGCCCAGTCCCTGCTCCTGGCCTCCACCGAGCGCCTCCGCATGTCCAACCGCGCCTATACCCGCATCCTCAAGGTCGCCCGCACCATCGCCGACCTCGACGGCCTGGACGACATCCACGAGGATCAGATCGCCGAGGCCGTGCAGTACCGGGCGCTGGATCGGAAGTATTGGGGATGAACTTTCCCGCCCTTGACCTTTTCCCCGCCCTATGATATGATAATATTAGAGAATTATGTTTTCCCACGTCTTTGACGACATGGTCCGGCGCTACGGGCTGGACCGGCGGGCCGCCGAGGAGACGATCCGCGTCTGCCGGGATCGGGGCGTCCTGGCGGAGTATCTCCGCGAACGAGAAGAGGAGGTCATGGAAGCTATGGTCATATTGTTCGATCAAAAGACCGCCGTGGAACAGTACGGCGACCGGCGCGAGGCTTTCGGCCGCGACGAGGAGCGGAACAGAGCCGACATAGTCGCCCGTGGAAAGGATCGAAGGAACGTGCAAAGCCTGCATAATGGCGGCTTGAGCGATGAGTTTATCGCCTCACATTTGGGATTGGAGCTCGCGCAGGTGAAGGCCTGGGTCGCGGAGCTCCCGAAGTCATGATGTCCCGCCGACCCGACACAATCGACAAGCGAAAGCCCTGGCTCGCAACCCCCTACTGAACGACACACGAAAGGGATGGGATACCCATGAACAAGCTGGTACAGATCACCGCGAAGGACATGGTGGCGGTAGCGCTCTGTCCGCTGAAGGCGGGCGAGGCCGTGGACTACGGTGCGGGCGTCATCGCGCCGCTCGAGGACATCCCGATGGGCCACAAGGTGGCGCTTCGGGACATCGCGGCGGGCGAGCCGGTCATCAAATACGGCTTCCCCATCGGCGCGGCCACCGAGGCCATCCCGGCGGGCGGCCACGTGCACACCCACAACCTCCAC
>JAFUWR010000332.1 GCA_017471125.1 Clostridia bacterium
CAGGTGTTCATCGAGGACGGCGCGCTGGAGGACACCAACCTGCCCAGCCAGTGCGTGATCACCGAGCGCATCCCGCTGAACCCCAACGGCAAGGTGGACGCCAAGAAGCTGGCTTCCGGCTCCGTGACCGGCGACCGCTATTCCATCCAGCCCGTTCGGAGAAACGACAAGGTGGTGGACATCCTGCTGGTCCCGGCGCTGGAGGGCGAACACGCCACCATGGGCGCGGGCATCCCGCAGGAGCTGGAGGGCGATCCCTACAACATCCTCACCGAGGTGTTCGCCGCCATGCCCGACCTGAGCGGCGGCGACTACTCCAAGCTGCTGCACATCCCCGGCCTCAGGGAGCTGGTCAAGCGGCTGACCAACTTTGACATCGACGACATGCAGCAGAGCATGCTCGATTCCATGCCGCAGCTCTTTACCCTGGCGATCAACAAGATCGTGGTGCCACTGATGAAAGGAGTACCCAAGATGAGCAAGAACAAAGTCCCGGACTTCGTCATGCCGGAGTTCCGGAAGATGATGCCCGACCTGCCCAACATGCCCAAGCTGCCGCCCATGCCCCCCGTGCCGTCCACGAAGGGCAAGAAGGGCAAGAAAGGCAAGAAGGACAAGGACGGCCTCAACGCCAGCATGACGCAGTACTGGAAGCAGCTCATCGCCGTGCAGAAGATCTCGATGAAGGAGATCACGAACCTGTGGAACACGCTGTTCGACAACAACATGGACCTGTGGGACGCCTTCATCGCCATGCAGCCCGACGAGGCGCCGCTCCTGCCCGAGGGCCTCTCCCCCAAGCGCGCGGCGAAGCGCATGAAGAAGTTCCAGAAGATGGTGAACAAGTATCTGAAGGACCAGACGGAGGCCGCCGCCGACCTCGAGGCCGCGGACAAGGACGGGAAGAAGAAGGACAAGAAGGACAAGAAGGACAAGGCGGCGAAGAAGGAACAGAAGGACAAGAAGGACAAGAAGGACAAGAAAGACAAGAAGGATAAGAAGGGCAAGAAGGACAAGGCCGCCAGGAAGGACAAGAAGGCTGTCGAGGCCGCGCCCGTCGAGGAGATCAGGGTCGAGGCCCCCGTCGGGGAGGTCGTGGCCGAAGCTCCTGCCGAGATAGTGGTCGATGCCCCCGTCAAGGAGATCGTGGTCGAGGCCCCCGTCGTGGAAGTGAAGCCTGCCCCCGCCAAGAAGCCCGCCCCCGCCAGGAAAGCGCCCGCGGCCAAGAAGCCCGCGCCCAGGAGGACGCCCGCGGCCAAGAAGCCCGCGCCCGCCCCGGAGGTGAAGGTGGAGGCCCCCGCCGAGGAGCCCAAGATCGAGGCGCCCGCCGAGGAGCCCAAGGTCGAGGCCCCCGTCGAGGCGGTCAAGGTCGAGCCCCCCGTCGAGGAGCCCAAGGTCGAAGCGCCCGCCCCGGTCGAGGTCAGTGTCAGCGTCGACGCGCCGGCCGAGCAGCAGTAAGCGGCGGCGATAGGATATTTGGAACCGTTTTTGATCCCGTAAGGCCGTACATACATGTAACAGGCAAGCGGGGCATGCGCCCGAAAGCGCATGCCCCGCGTTTTTGCAACGAACCGATGGAAAATTCCGTCGAATTTCCTGCCCCTGCCCCCTTGCCAAGCGCGCCAAAACGTGCTATATTATGTTAAAGGCTCGTTTATGCTTAACCAGCTTTCAATAATGAAGAAAGAGGTGTCTCCATGATCCGTATCGGTATGCTGACCTCCGGCGGCGACTGCCAGGCCCTGAACGCGGCCATGCGCGGCGTCGCAAAGACCCTGTACAACTCCGGCGAGGACGTCGAGATCTACGGCTTCCTGAACGGCTACCAGGGCCTGATCAACGGGCGCTTCCGCCTGTTGAGCTTCAACGATTTCTCCGGCATCCTCACCAAGGGCGGCACCTTCCTGGGCTCCAGCCGCACCCCCTTCAAGACCATTCAGGTCATCGAGGCGGACGGCGTCGACAAGGTGGCCGCCATGAAGCAGACCTACTATAAGCTCCAGCTGGACGTGCTGGTCATCCTGGGCGGCAACGGCACCCACAAGACCGCGAACCTGTTGAGCGAGCAGGGGCTGAACGTGGTCACCCTGCCCAAGACCATCGACAACGACCTCTACGGCACGGACATGACCTTCGGCTTCCAGAGCGCGGTGGACATCGCCACCGACTGCATCGACATGATCCACACCACCGCCGCCTCCCACGGCCGCATCTTCATCGTGGAGATCATGGGCCACAAGGTGGGCTGGCTGCCGCTGAACGCGGGCATGGCCGGCGGCGCGGACATCATACTGATCCCCGAGATACCCTACGACCTGGACAAGGTGGCCGAGAAGATCAAGAAGCGCCACGACAGCGGCGCGAGCTTCACCATACTGGCCGTGGCCGAGGGCGCGATCTCCAAGAAGGACGCGAAGCTCTCCAAGAAGGAACTGGCCAAGAAGCAGGCCGAGAGCCCCTATCCGTCCGTGTCCTACGAGATCGCCGACAAGCTGACCAAGAAGACCGGCTACGAGGTGCGCGTGACCGTGCCCGGCCACACCCAGCGCGGCGGCGCGCCCTGCGCCTACGACCGCGTGTTCGCCAGCCGCCTGGGTTCCGAGGCCGCGAAGCTGATCCTCAAGAAGCAGTACGGCTTCATGGTGGGCTACAAGAACCGCGAGATCGTCAAGGTGCCGCTCAAGGACGTGGCCGGCAAGCTCAAGATGATCGACCCCAACGCCTCCATCATCAAGGAGGCCAAGATGCTGGGCATCAGCTTCGGCGACTGACCGATCATAAAATACGACGGACCGCCTCGTTTCGGGGCGGTCCATCGTTTTACCTTCTCAACAGCCTGCGCATCCTGTCCTTCAGCTTCCGCTTGGGCTGCACGGACTTTTCAAATTCGACGGGGTGGGTCAGGTACCAGGCCTGGGCGTCGATGGGCTCGGCGTCGCCGGGATGCAGGCGGGTATAGACGCCCTCGGCGTCCTGCCGCCAGGCCCGGGTGTTGTCGGAGAGCAGCAGCGCCAGGTAATCCTGCAGGAACGCCTTGATCTCCGGCGAGCGCACGGGGCAGCCCACCTCCACCCGGCAATCCTGGTTGCGGGTCATGAAGTCGGCGGAGGACAGGTACACCCGCGCCTCCGGCCCCTCGCCAAAGGCGTAGACGCGGCCGTGCTCCAGGAACCGGCCCACCAGCGAGGTGACGGTGATGTTCTCGGTCTTGCCGGGCACCCCGGGCACCAGGCAGCAGATGCCGCGGATGATCAGGTCCACCTTCACCCCGGCGCAGCTCGCCTCGCTGAGCTTGTCGATCAGCTCGCGGTCGGTGACGGAGTTGGCCTTCACGCGGATGCGGCCCTCGCTGCCCCGGGCGATCTGCTCGTCGATCATCGCGATGATGCGGTCCTTCATGGCGAAGGGGGCCACCAGCAGCTTTTCGTATTCCCCGGCGCTGTTGCCGATGAGCATGTTCTCGAAGAAGCTCGCCGCGTCCCGGGTGATGACGGGGTCGGCGGTCATCATGCAGAAGTCGGTGTACAGCGTGCTGGTCTTTTCGTTGTAGTTGCCGGTGCCGATCTGGGCGATGTAGCCCAGGCCGCCCCGCTCGCGCCGGGTGATGAGGCACAGCTTGGCGTGGCACTTGAGCTTCTCCGGGCCGTAGATGATGCGGCAGCCGGCCTCCTCCATCTCCATGGCCCAGTCGATGTTGTTCTGCTCGTCGAACCGGGCCCGCAGCTCCATCAGCACCGTCACCTCCTTGCCGTTTTCGGCGGCGGCGCAGAGCGCCTTGGCGATGGCGGAATTGCGCGCCATGCGGTAGATGGTGATCTTGATGGACACCACGCTGGGATCGTTGGTGCTCTGGCGCAGCAGGTCCAGGAAGGGCTGCATGCTCTGGTAGGGGTAGAACAGCAGCACGTCCCGCTGGACCACCTGGTCCCACACCGGGGCGTCGGGGATCAGGTAGTCGGGGTACACCGGCGCGTGGGGCGCGTTGAACAGCGCCTTGGGCGCCTTTTCGATGGCGTCGATGTGATCCAGCACCAGCGGGCAGGCGCAGGAGAACACCCGCTCCGCGTCCAGCTTCAAAAACTCGCACAGCCGCTTGGCCAGCCGCGGGGCCTTGCCCTCCAGCTCCAGCCGCACCGGGGCCAGGCGGCTCCGCTTTTTAAGCAGGCGGCGCATGTGGTTGAGCAGGTCGGGGTTCTCGTCGTCGTCGTGCTCCTCGTTCAGGCTGATGTCGGCGTTGCGGGTGATGGACACCACCGCCTGCTCGACCACGTCGTAGATCTTGAAGATCTTTTTCAGGTGGGCGGCGATCACGACCTCGGTGCGGATGTAGCGCACGCCGCCCCCGGGCAGCATGATGACCCGGGGCAGCGACGGCGGCACGTCCACGATGCCCAGCACCGTGGGCTGCTTGTCCGCGGGCGGCTGCTTGTCCGGCTTGCCCGGCTTGTCCTGCTTCCCCGGCTTGTCCTGCTTGCCGCCCGCCTTCTTGCCCTGGGGCTTGCCGCTCAGGGTCAAGAGCGCCGCGGCGTACAGCGCCTTGTTCTTCAAATGGGGAAAGGGGTGGCTTCGGTCGATCACCTGGGGCGACAGCAGGGGCCGTATGTTTTCCTTATAATAGTCCTGCAAATAGACCTTCTGGGTCGAGGTCAGCGTCTCGTAGTCCGCCTCCGTCACCCCGGCGTTGTCAAGCTCGCCCATCAGTGCGCGATAGATGTCGTCCCGGCGCTGGATCAGGGGCGCGGCCGCCGCGCAGATGGCGCTGACCTGCTCCTTCGGCGTCATGCCGGACTTGTTGTCCTTCTTGTCGGGGGTCAGCATGTCCATGTCGATCAGGCTGCCCACGCGCACCATGAAGAATTCGTCCAGGTTGCTGGTGAAGATCGAGACGAAGCGCAGCCGCTCCATCAGCGGCATCGTGGGGTCCGTGGCCTGGGCCAGCACCCGCTCGTTGAATTTCAGCCAGCTCAGCTCCCTGTTCTGGGTAAAGCTCAGATCCCTGTGCTTGACGACCGGCATGTTTTCCACCTGAAAAGCCTCCTCTCCCGGCCCCGCAGGGGCGCGGCCGGGTCCGCTGTGTCCCGAGGGCGGACTGCCCTTTATATACCTATATTATAACAGATTTTTCACCGCCTGCCAACCTGCCCGGGCGAATTAAGCCCGCTTTTTGTGATTTGACATTCTGGAAACCCCTCTTGACACGACCGGCCGCTATGATAAAATACGGTTGAATCACTCTCTGCTGCGGCGGAGGCGTGACAGAAAGGGGAAACGATCCATGAAAAACAAGACGGGCATGAAGCTGGGCTATGAGGACCTGCTCTTTGACGCGGGCGCCGTGCATCAGATCGACATCCACATCGCCGAGGCGGACTGAGCGGATCTTCTGAAAAACCCCACCGCCCGGACGCGGTACAGCGTGGCCGTCACGATCGACGGCGAGACGCTGGAGGATGTGGCCTTCTCGACCAAAGGGGTCTCCAGCCTGGTCTTTCCTTCCCTAAACCCGGGCAATCAGCGATACAGCTTCAAGCTCCAGTTCGGGAAGAACAGAAAGCACCAGACGTACCACGGCCTGGACAAGCTGGACCTGAACTGCTGCTTCCGCGACGCGACGCTGATGAAGGATCGTCTCTCTTACCGCCTGTTCCACCTGGCCGACGTGCCCGCGCCGCTGGTCGGCCATGCGTGGGTCACCGTCAACGGCAGGGACCACGGCCTGTACCTGATGGTGGAAAAGACCGAGGCCAGCTTCCTCGCGCGGAACTTCGGCGAGGGCGTGCTCTATAAGCCGGAGGCCGGCGACATGCAGATGAGCATAGAGGAGGCCCAGTATCTTGAGGAAAACGGCATCCCCGACGGCTATGTCTCGGAAAGCGCGCGGGGCGGGGATTTCAAATACATGGACGACGATCCCGCAAGCTATCCCGATATATTTGAGCACCGCAAGACCAAGGGCGGCAGGGAGGACGACGTGGCGGTGATCGCGTCGATCAAGAGGCTGTCGAAGGGGAAAAAGCTGAAAAAGGGCCTGGACACCCATGAGATCATCCGCTTTTTCGCGGCGCACAATTTCCTGCTGAGCTTCGACAGCTATACCGGGACGGAGCTTCACAACATGGTCATCTGCGAAAAGGACGGCATACTGACCTTCATGCCCTGGGACTACAACCTCGCCTTCGCCACCTATGTCACCGGCCTGGGGAAAGCGGTGCTGGAGGACCCGACGGACATCCTGAACCAGGGCATCGACACGCCGCTGGTCGGCCCCGATGAAGCGGACCGGCCCCTTTGGGCGTGGATACAGCGGAAGGAAAAGCACCGTCAGGCGTATCACGACGCGCTCTCCGATCTGATCGAAGGATTCTTTGAGTCGGGCGCGTTCGAGCGCGAGCTGGACGCGCTGCAAGCGCTGCTCGCGCCCTATCAGGAGAAGGACCCGAACGCCTTCTATACCAAGGAGGAATTCGTGAAGGGCTGCGACGTATTGCGGCAGTTCTGCTTGCGCCGGGCCCAGAGCGTCCGCAAGCAGTTGGACGGCGCGCTGGCGACGGACAGCGCCAAGCAAAACCCCGGCGACAAGGTCAGCGCGTCCGATCTGGACGTTCGGGACATGGGCGCCTACACGTACCTGCCGAAGGAATAGGCCGATAAAAAACCAAAGCAGATGCCCGGATATGAGCGACGACATACGAAAAGGAGCGTTATTGACGATGAAGAAGCCCATCTCACTCATCCTCGTTTTGCTGCTGTCCCTGTCCATGGTCCCGACCGTGGCGGAGGACGCCGCCATCGACGCCGTGGTCGTCGGGATCAGCGAATACGGCCACGCGAAGCTGGACATCACCGCGGCGGACTTCACCGCGGCCGGGTTTGAGCTCGGGGACGTGGTCACGGTGACCTGCGGGAGCTATGTCGGCGACATGCCCGTGTTCGACGGCTACTACACAGACCGCGGCGGCTTCATGCTGCGCGTCGATCCCCACGAAGGCGACATCGGCCTGTGCGTCAACTACGGCAATTTCTCGGAACTGGCGGGCGTCGGCGCGGGCGACGCCGTGACCATCGCGATGAAGGAGAAGGGCGGCGCGCTGGCGACCCAGGAGGTCAACGCCCTGGTATACAGCGACGACCGGGCCGACTTCGCCTCCGACATCATCTTCGCCAACTTCCGGCCCGTGGCGGAGGGCGTGCTGTACCGTTCCGCCTCGCCCATCGACAACAAGGCCAACCGCGCCCACTATGCCGACAGCCTGATTCAGGAGGCAGGCGTTCAGACGGTCATGAACATGGCCAATTCGCCCGAGAAGATCGAGGCGCTGATCGCCGCGGAGGACTTCGATTCCCCCTATTACCGCGACCTTTTTGAGGCCGGGAAGGTGTTCGCGCTGGAGATGGCCATCGACTTCACCTCAGAGACCTTCGCCGAGGGCATCGCGCAGGGCTTTTCCTTCCTGGCCGAGGGGGAGACGCCCTATCTGGTGCACTGCCTGGAGGGCAAGGACCGCACCGGGTTCGCGATCATGGCGCTCGAGGCGCTGATGGGGTGGGACGCGGGGCAGATCGTGGACGATTACATGGTGACCTACGCCAACTACTACGGCATCGAGCCTGGCACCGAGAAGTACGACATGATCGTGGAGAAGAACATCCTGGAGATGCTGTGCATCCTGGCGGACCGGGAGCCCGGGACCTCCCTGGCCGACGCCGACCTCAAGGCGGCGGCGGAGGCGTTCCTGCTCAAGCACGGCATGGCCGAGGACGCCTTGGAGCGGCTCGAGGCAAAGCTGTCGGCCTGAGCCTGATACAGAGAAGAACATCTCCCCCGGAGGATGCCTATGCCCCTTACAGCGGAACACGGAAAAATACGGATATACGATCAGGGCGGCTATCCCGACACCGCCTATTCCCGGGACGGCGGCTCCCTCGCCGACAACGGCTGCGGGCTGCTGACGCTGAACCACGCGATGCAGTGGGTCGGCATGCGCGGCGTGCCGACCCCAGTCGAGATGGCCCAAACGGACATGGCGCGGGACCTGCTGGGCTTCGAGCCGGGGTATTTCCTAAAGAGCGCGGAGGCCTACGGCTTTCTCGCGGAGGACCTGTACCGATGCTGCAACGACCGGGAGCGCTTCGTGGCCCGGCTCGAAGCGCTGTTCAGCCGGGGACAGGCGGTGACGCTGCACGTCCGAGGGGACAACGGCTTCACGGGCCGGCGCACCCCCGGGCACTACTGCCTGGGCGTCGGGCTCACGGCGGACAGGCGCAAGGTACATATCATCGACAGCAGCAGCGGCACGACGCTGGGCGTACTGAAAGCCTCGGAATACGACGGGTATTATGATCCCAACGGTTCGTTAAAGCTCATCGACAGATCCTGGGACCTGGCCGCGACGATCCGGGCCGTGACCGGCGGCAGAGCGTCCGACTACGCCTCGGGCGCGGAATACTGGGTCGATCTTGACTTCGTCTGGTCGAACCAGTGCTTCTACGACGGCCAGGACAACGACAGCGGCTGGACGGTGGCCATCCAACGAAAGCCGCGCTCCGCCCGCATGCGGGTGGTGGGCGACGTCATGGTCTGCACAAGTCAATTGGAGGTCTGCAAGGCGTCCGGCTACGACTTTCACCCGGAGTTTGAACACATCCGGGACGCGCTCGCGAACGCCGACTACACCATGGCCAACCTGGAGGGCACGGTCGGCAAGCACGAGCGGTGGCCCTATTCCGGCTATCCCCAATTCAACTGCCCGGAGACCATCCTCGAGGCGTTGAGGGACAGCGGCGTCGACTTCCTCACCCTGGCAAACAACCACATGCTGGACCGGCTGTTCGCGGGGCTCAAGAACACCGTCACCTGGGTGGAGCGGTACGGCTTCGATCACGTGGGCGCGTACCGCACCCGGGAGGAGCGCGAGACCCCCTGCGTCCGCGAGGTCAACGGCATACGCTTCGGCTTCGTCGCCTACACCTACTTCACCAATGAGATCGAGCTCATCTACAAGGAGCTGGACCCCGCCGCCACCGAGTACGGGGTGCCCTACATCTACGAATGTGACTTCGCGGCCGACATCAAGCGCCTGCGGGACGCCGGGGCCGAGGTGGTGATCGCCTTTCCGCACTGCGGCACGGAGTACGTGCAGCAGCCCGACGCCAGCCAGTTGGATTACGCCGAGCGGCTGGCCGCCGCGGGCGCGGACATCATATTGGGCAGCCATTCCCACGCGGTCCAGCCCATGACGCTCAAGCGCGTGACCGATGCGAACGGCCGCGCCCGCGACGTGCTCGTGGCCTACTCCCTGGGCAATTTCCTGAGCGACCACCGGCTGCGCTACACCGACAGCGGCGTGATCGTCGAATTCACCGTCCGCGAGAATGACGACGGGACCTTCTCCGTCGGCGGCGTCGGCTGCATCCCCACCTACTGCTGGCAGCCCACCCGGGGCGACGTCCGGGTGCTACCCTCCGCAAAACACCTCAAGGAAGCGCCCGCGGGGATGACCCCGGAGGCCCACGCACGGCTGGTAGAGAGCTACCGGGAGATCACGGGGATACTGTCGGATGCGTATCCCGTGCTGGAAGGATAGGAGGTAATCAAAATGGACAGAAGGAAAGCGATCATCACCGGTGGCGAGATCGGCATGGGCCGGGGCATCGCCCTGGTGCTGGCGGAGGAGGGCTATGACATCGCCTTCTCCTATTACCCCAAGTCGGAGAACGCGGAGGCGTCCGTAGAGACCACGCTGTCCCTGCTGGGCGAGCGCGGCGCGAAGGGCTGGCCCTTCCCCTCGGACCTCTCCGGGCCGAACGCCCCAAGGGCGTTCTTTGAGAAGGCCGTCGATGCGCTGGGCGGGCTGGACCTGCTGGTCAACAACGCGGGCGTGAACATCCCCCTGCCCTTGCAGGACATCACCGAGGCCAACTTCGATTACCTGGTCAGCCTCGACCTGCGGGCCTATGTGATGATGATGCACTACGCCGCCCGCTACATGATCGACAACGGCGTCAAAGGCTGCATCGTCAACGTGAGCTCGTCCCGGGGCGAGCGGGCCTACGCCAACGCGGGCATCTACTGCGGCATCAAGTCCTGCCTGAACCGCATGGCGGAGGCCTTCGCGCTGGACCTCGCGCCCCACGGCATCCGGGTCAACAACGTGGCCCCGGGCGCGGTGCGCGTGCGCAGCGACGAGGAGCTGCTGGCGATGACCCATGGCAGGGCGACGGATTACTTCTGGAACAAGGAATTCCTCAAGAACCCGGAGCTGGTGAAGGACAATGACTTCTGGGACCTCCTCGGCCCCCGGATACCGCTGGGCCGCGTGGGCCTGCCGGAGGACATCGGCAGGGCGATCGCGTTTCTCGCGTCCGAAAAGGCGTCCTACATCACCGGCGTCACGCTGCGGGTCGACGGCGGGCTGATCCTGCCGGGCATGCCGGAGGACACCTCCATGCTGAACTCGAACAAAGGTTGGTAGAGAATTGATCGTACTCAAGGCGCTTTCGGTCCTCGTCGCGGCGGTTATGCTGGCCTGCGCCGGGGTGACGGGCTACGCCTGCGTGTTGATGCTCAGGCGGCCGCCGCTCAAGCTCTATCGGTCGCGCAGCGCGCAGCCCGACTTCCTGCCCCTCGACCAGATCCCCGCGCGGCAGCTTGAGCTGATCGTCCGGCAGGAGGATCCCAATTTCTATAACCATCCCGGATTTGATGCCGATGGTATCCGCCGAGCCTGGCAGATGAATCGAAGGGCGGGACGGATCGTCTGCGGCGGCAGCACCATCACCCAGCAGTTGGCCAAGAACCTGTACCTGCGCTTCACGCGAAGCTATTTCAGGAAGGCGGTCGAGCTTGTGATCGCGCTGGCGCTGGAGCGCAGGCTCGGGAAGGACCGCATCCTGGAGCTGTACGTCAACATCATCTATTTCGGCAACGGCGTCTACGGCCTTTCCGACGCGGCGCGGTTCTATTTTAACAAGCCCGCCCGTGACCTGACCCTTGGCCAGATGGTCCTGCTGACCATCCTCCCCTCGGCCCCGACCGCCTGCAACCCGATCCAACACCCGGAGGCCTTCCGGCGCTTGCGCGACAGGCGTCTGCCCCTCCTCGCCGAGAAGGACCCGCCGCTGCTCTCCCCGGACGAGGCGGCGGACATCCGCGCCCGCGGCGCGGCGTGCCTGGACCCGGAGCTGAGAGCGCCCGACGACTTCACCCGGAGCTACCCCCAGACCGTGCCGATGGTCAACGCGCGGTTCGGCCCGTTCGCGGACGGCAGGGGGACCTGAACGAGAACGGACAGGGAAAACATCACCATACAGGAGGAAAAACCATGAAACGTTTCGCTTTGCTGCTATTGGCCCTGCTGCTCGCCGTGCCTGCGTTCGCCGAGGGCGCGGACGCCGTGCGCGTCAGCTACCTGGGGCCGGAGGGCACCTACACCCAGGAGGCCGCGCTGCGCTTCTTTGACGGGGGCGAACAGCTCGAGCCGCGGGAGACCGTGAACGACGCCATCGCGGACGTCCTTTCGGGCGACGCCGATTACGCCGTGATCCCCCAGGAGAACACCCTGGGCGGGGCGGTGGTCAACTACGTGGACGCGCTGATCAAGGCCGAGGGCGTCTATGTCGTCGGCGAGGTGATCCTGCCCATCAGCCAGACCCTGATGGGCGTCCCCGGCGCTTCCCTCTCCGACATCAAGAAGGTCTACTCCCACGCCCAGGGCCTGACCCAGAGCGCGGAATGGCGCAGGGAACACCTGCCGGACGCCGCCGCCGAGGAAGCGGCCAGCACCGCCGCCGCGGCCAGCTACGTCGCCCAGCAGCAGGACCCCGCGCTGGCGGCCATCGCTGCCCCGGGCGCTGCGGCGCTGTACGGGCTGGAGGTGCTGGCGGAGAACGTGCAGATCAGCGACGCCAACAGGACCCGCTTCTACGTGCTCTCCATGACACCGAACGCGGAGGGGACCCGGGCGGTGTTCGTGGCGACCTGCGACGCCGACAGGATCGACGACATCATCATCGCGCTGCACGACGCCGGGCTGGAGCTGGTCTCCCTGCACGACCGGCCGGAGGGCAGCAAGCTGGGCAGCTATCACTACGTCATCGAGGCCGAGGACCCAAGCGGCGTCTCCCAGGCGCAGATCGACGCGGCCCTGGCCTTCGACGGGGTGCGGTATGTGGGGCGGTTCTGACCGGTAACGGGATATAAGAAAGGTCCTTCGACCGTGCTTCGCGGCACGGCCGAAGGACCTTTTTCAATGCCTGATATTTACGCAGCGTTGGCGACCGCTTCCACGGCCGCGCCGGGCAGCGCCGTCTTCCGCACGCCCTCGCCGTAGATGGTCGTCCAGTCGTTGGCCATCGAAATGGCCGTCCAGCCCTGCTTTTCGACCTCCTCATAGAAGCCCGCGGCCTTTTCGTCGCTGCCGTACTCCCGCACGGTGTCGTCGCAGACGACGAAGAAGCCCATGCCGACGTGGTCGGGATTCCCCTCGGCGTAGTTGAGCATGGAGTAATCGCCGGAGCTGTTGCCGAAGGCCAGCACGGGCCGCTTGCCGATCTCCCGGGCGATGGCCGCCGCCTTGCCGGACTTGCCGACCTCCACCTCGTCCAGCGGCGCGCCCAGCAGGATCGCCTCGTCCGCGGCCATGTTGTACTCGTCGGCAGCCTCGTCGCCCTTCCCGGAGGCGACGTAGGGCACGTCGGTGGCGATCACGCGGTCGGCGGGGATGCCCAGCCGCGCCACGATGGCCCGCACGACCTCGCGCTCGCAGGCGGAGACCATCCACACGTCAAAGTCGTTGGCCCGCAGGTAGTCGATCACCTCGAGCATGGGCTTGTAGAACGACTCCCCGTAGGTCATGCCCTCGAAGCCCACGACATTAGTGTTGTCGACGAAATCCACCACGTAGGCGCGGAATTCCTCGGGGGTCATGCCCGCAAAGGCGCTGGCCACCAGGTCGGCCTTGGTGATGGTCTCCGGATAGAACGTCTCTCCTTCGGAATAGGCGTGGTCGCGCACCTGCTGCATGGCGTCGCGCTCCTCCTCGGTGGCCGGATAGGTGGGATCGTCCAGCACGCGGTGCATCGTCAGGCAGTAGTCCACGTAGATGGG
>JAFUWR010000333.1 GCA_017471125.1 Clostridia bacterium
AGGGGGCACGGGGGAAAAAGGCAACCTTTACTAAAGGTGGCCTTGTGCCCCCGGAGGATGGTCGACCGCGGACATAGGGGTAGACGTTGGCGGGCGGCAACCTCATCCGTCAGCGCCTGCGGCGCTGCCACCTTCCCCTGAAGGGGAAGGCAAGGGGAACGAGCATGTCCAGTCCGCCCTCCCCCTTGTTTTTCCAAAACACATGTGTTACACTATACCTATCGACCACGCAAAGACAAGGAGGCACAAACATGGCACTGACGCTCTATGACTTCGTGGCGGGCCCGCCGAAGAAGCGGCCGGAGGCGCTGCCCCCGAAGGAGTACATGATGGGCAGCCTGCACATCGTGGACCTGACCAAGACCCTGGACCCCAACGCGGAGACCCGGCGCTGCCGCCTATGGCGGTTCAACACCGGCGGCACGATCCCGGACTTCCACACGCTGATGGACCTGACCAGTCACCTGGGCACCCATTGCGAGTGCCCCTATCACCACGACGAGGGATGGGCCAGCGTGGCGGAGCTGCCGCTTTCGCAGTTCATGGGCCGCGGGCTGTACGTGGTCATCGACGAGCTGCCCGAGAACGCCGAGCTGACCGCGGCGGCGCTGGAGAACCACCTGGGCAAGAAGATCCGCCCGGGCGACACCGTCATCGTGGACAGCCCGTACCGCATCCCGCCCTTCACCCCGGCCACCAACGGTCCCACCGACCACCGGCTGCATGTGGGCGCGGAGTCGGCCCAGTGGTTCGCCGACCACGGCGTGCAGAGCGTGGGCTTCGGCGACGGCGTGACCATCGAGGACTGCGAGGAAAACGTCAAGCCCTTCCACGACATCCTGATGGCGCAGAACGTCACCTTCCTGGAGGTGCTGCAAAACCTCGACCTGCTGAGGACCGACACCTTCTTCATCAGCTACGCGCCCCTGCCCATCGTCGGGCTGGATTCCTGCCCCGTGCGGGCCTACGCCATCGAGGGGCTTCAAGAGTTCAGCGATTGACGCACAGAACGGAGGAACGACATGATCTACGGCAATATCAATAATCCGCATTTTGAGCAGCAGGCCGCGATGCTCCCGAAGCCGCTGGCCGACGTGCTGCGGTACTTAAAGACCGCCGACCTCGAAAACCACCCGGCGGGCAAGTTCCCGATGGCGCTGGACGGCGTCGAGATGATCTTACAGGTGATGGACCTGACCACCTCGCCCCGGGAGAAGGTCTATCCCGAGGTGCACCGCAAGTACATCGACGTGCAGTACTGCGTCTGCGGCGGCACGGAGAAGGCCGGGTACTACGACGACCTCGGCCAGTACGCCATCCGGTCGGACGACCTGGACAACGAGAAGGACATCCGCTTCTATGAGAACGACCCCGATACCTTCGAGAACACCGTCTACCTGACCCCCGGCACCTACGCCATCTACATGCCCTGGGACATCCACGTGCCCGGCCTGCATCCCGATGGCGCGGCCAGCAGCTACCGCAAGATCGTCATGAAGGTGCCGGTGGCGGCTTGCCTGTAATGATCATATAAAAATGCGGAGAAGCCCGACGACGGACTTCTCCGTTTGTTTTTTTAACCCAGCTTGAGCCGGTGATAGGACTTCTTGCCCTTGCGGATGAGTATGCCGTCGCCGCCGAGCTGTTCGGCGGTCAGGCGGGTCTCGGGGTCGGTGACCTTCTGGTCGTCCACGGACAGGCCGCCCTGCTGCATGGTCTTGCGTGCTTCGCCGTTGGACTTGCACAGCCCGACCTTCGCCACCCACGCCAGCAGGCGGTTCTCGGCCTCGAGGTCGGCCAGCGTGATCTCTGTGGTGGGCACGCTGCCGCCCATCGCCGCGCCGGAGAACAGAGCCTCCGCGGCCTGCTGGGCCTTCCGGGCCTCCTCCTCGCCGTGGACGTTCTTGGTGACCTCGTAGGCCAGCACGCGCTTGGCCTCGTTGATGGCGCTGCCCTCGAGGGCGCTCAGCCGCCGCACCTCGTCCATCGGCAGGAAGGTCAGCAGGCCCAGGCACTTGCCCACGTCCTGGTCGTCCACGTTGCGCCAGTACTGGTAGAAGTCGTAGGGGCTGCACTTGTTGGGATCGAGCCACAGCGCGCCCTTCTCGGTCTTGCCCATCTTGCGGCCGTCGTGGGTCAGCAAAAGCTGGAAGGTCAGCGCGAAGGCGGGCTTGCCGTCCTTGCGGCGGATGAGGTCCGCGCCGGAGAGCATGTTGGACCACTGGTCGTCGCCGCCGCACTGGAGGGTCACGTTGTGGCGGTGGTTCAGCTCCAGAAAGTCGTAGGACTGCATCAGCATGTAGTTGAACTCCAGGAACGTCAGGCCCCGCTCCAGTCGCTGCTTGTAGCACTCGGCGGTCAGCATGCGGTTGACGGAGAACAGCGCGCCCACGTCGCGCAGGAAGTCGATGTAGTTGAGGTCGCGCAGCCAGTCCGCGTTGTTGACGATTTGGGCGCAGTTGGGCTTGGAGGGGTCGAAGTCCAGGAAATTCTCCATCTGGGCGCGGATGTGCGCCACGTTGTTGTCGATGTCCTCGACCGTCAGCACCTTGCGCAGGTCGGACTTGCCGCTGGGGTCGCCGATCATGCCCGTGCCGCCGCCCATCAGCGCGAAGGGCTTGTGGCCCGCCTTTTGCAGGTGCGCCATCGCCATGATCGGG
>JAFUWR010000334.1 GCA_017471125.1 Clostridia bacterium
CCGCGGGCGATGCCGCCTTCGGCACGTACATGGAGATCGCGTTCATGTGGTTCGCGGTGCTGCCGTGCGTGTGGCTGTCGGGCATGGTGTGGCACTGGCCGACGCTGGCGGTGTTTACCTGCTGCTACATCGACGAGCCCATCCGCTACTTCCTGATGCAGCGGCACCTGTTCAAGGGGACGTGGATCAAGCCGGTGACGCCCGAGGGCCGGGCGGCGCTGGCCGAGTGGCGCAAGGGGTCATAGCGCCTCCGCCACGGTGCCGTCGCGGTTGGACAATGCCGCCTCGAGGAGCCTGCGCTCGTCCGTGAAGCCCTTAAGCGCGTCGTCCCGATAGACGGCGTACAGCGTGGCGGCGTCCGGCGCGGCGTGGCGCAGGGCGCTCATGAGGCCGCAGTCCTCGGCCACGGCGCACAGCTTCATGTCGATGGGACGCGCCCGGTCCCTGAGCGCGTTCAGCGGCGAGGACGCCTTGAGCTCGGACAGGGCGCGGCGCTCCTCCGGGGCGCTCGCTAAAAGGAACACGGCGCAGGCGGCGAGGGAGAGGTTGAAGCGGCGCTCGACCACGAGGCCGCGCATGAGCAGCGCGACAAGTCCCAATGCCACGGCCCGGCCCATCCATAGGCCCACCACCACCGCGCGGTCCCTGCCCAGCCTTTCCGCCGTCAGCGCGTAGAGCATCCGCCCGCCGTCCAGCGGCAGCGCGGGCAGCAGGTTGAACAGCATCAGCATCAGGTTCACCCGCGTCAGTTCCAGCGCGGCGGCGGGGGAGGCCGCGCCCCACTGGGCCAAAGCGCCCGACAGCAGTATCAATATGAGGTTCGCCAGCGGTCCCGCCGCGGCCACGATGAACAGCCGACCGGGGGACAGGGCGTAGACGTTGCCGATCAGCGCCGCGCCGCCGAAGGGCATCAGCCGAAGCTCCTCCACCCGCACGCCGCAGACCCGCGCCGCGATCAGGTGGGCGGCCTCGTGCAGCATGAGCGATATGAGCGTGACGGAAAGCTCCGTTTTTAGTCCCAGCGCCGCGGCCAGCAGCGGGAGCAGGAGCATCAGCGGGTGAAAGCGCACCCGCGTGCCCGCCACCCGGCACTCCATCACAGGCCCAGTGCCGCGGCGGGGTCCAGGGACTCCCCGCCCTGGCGGTACTCGAAGTAGACGCCGTCGCCGCCGGTGCCCAGCGCCTGCCCCCGTGCCACCGCGTCGCCGGGGGACACCGACGCCTCCGTCAGGTGAGCGTACAGCGTCTCGACGCCCTCGCCGTGGTCCACCAGCACGCCCACCGTGCCCTCGGACATGGGGCTGACCGCCGTCACCGTGCCCGCCGCCGCGGCCACCACCGGCGTGCCGTCAGCGCAGTTGAACATCACCCAGGGCTGCGTCTCCGACCAGGCGTGCGCGAGCGGGCCATCCACGGGCCGCATCAGCGCCGTGCCCCCGGACAGGTTCATGAACACCAGCGCCGATTCGGGCATCAGATTGCGGACGAACCGCAGCGCGCCGGTGGACTCGTCCAAATTGATGCGCATGGTCAGCGCCTGCTCCACGCTGTCGGACGCCTTTTTTGCCCAGGGCTGGTCCACGTTGCCCAGCGCCAGCACGCCCAGCAGCAGCGCGCAGGCGTAGGCGCTATTGCGCAGCAGCCGGTCGGCCTGGGTGAGCTTCGGCCGGGGCTTTTTTATCTTGCCGCGGCCCTTGCGGGGCTTCGCCACGATCTGTATGGGCGGCTTTTCCGCCCCGCGTTCCGCGCCCGCCTGGGCGGGCCTGACCTGCGCGTGTATGCGCAGCGTACCGGTATCGGACATCTCGATCCCTCCTGTCAAGACAATCTATGCGCCGGGGGCGGGCTCCATCCGCATTGAACGTCGATAAAAAATCAACTTGCCACGGCAGGGGAGTTGTGCTATAATAACTATGACGATTTATCGACTTTTTCCTGGAGGTTTTCAGCATGGAACAGAAGAAGAGATTGGTGACGCGCAGCGACTTTGACGGTCTGGCCTGCGCGATGATGCTCAGGGAGCTGGGCCTGGTGGACGAGATCAAGTTCGTGCACCCCAAGGACGTGCAGGACGGCAAGATCGAGCTGTCCGCCAACGACATCACGACCAACCTGCCCTACGACCCCCGGGTGGGCCTGGCCTTCGACCACCACGAGTCCGAGGTGGACCGCCTGAAGGCCAATGAGACCGGCGGCAAGCTCATCATCGATCCCAATGCCCGGAGCGCGGCGCGGGTGGTGTACGACTACTACGGCGGCAAGGCCGTGTTCCCGCGGGTCAGCGACGAGCTGATGGAGGCCGTGGACAAGGGCGACAGCGCCGACTTCTCCCTGGACGAGATCCTGCATCCCACCGGCTGGGTGCTGCTCCACTACCTGATGGACCCCCGCACGGGCCTGGGCCGCTTCCGCCAGTTCCGCATCTCCAACTACGACCTGATGATGGAGCTGATCGGCTTCTGCATGGACCACAGGATCGAGGAGATATTGGAGCTTCCCGACGTGAAGGAGCGCGTGGACCTGTACTTCGAGCAGGCGGAGCTGTTCGAGGCGCAGCTCAAGCGCATCGCCAAGGTGTACGACAAGGTGGTCGTGCTGGACCTCCGCGACGAGGAGATCATCCACGCAGGCAACCGCTTCATGATCTACGCCCTCTATCCCGAGACGCAGATCTCCATCCACGTGGCCTGGGGCTTCCGCAAGCAGAACACCGCCGTCATGATCGGCAAGTCCATCGTCAACAAGGCGTCCCAGGTGGACATCGGCGAGCTGTGCCTCAAGTACGGCGGCGGCGGCCACCACAACGCGGGCACCTGCCAGCTGGACAACGACGTGGTCGACGCCGAGCTGCCGAACATCATCGCGGCGCTGAACGGCTGACCGATATAGGATCAAAGGGCGCCGACGAACGGCGCCCTTGCTGCATACTTGACAATCGGCACAAAGCAGGATAGAATAGGGATAGTAATTCTTGCGATCAAGGGGTCTTTTGATATGAAGAGGATCATCGCGCTCATGCTGTGCGCGCTCATGCTGTGCGCGGCCGCGCTCTCCGAGGGGACCGGCGACTTCATACGCATCGCCATCGACGGCCGCACGGTGCAGCTTGCCTTCGACAACACGGAGGGGTATTCCTCGGTGGTGGACGGCGTCGCCCAGGCGTCCTTCTACGCCTACGCGGACGGCTCCAGCGACCTGTACGAGCTGTACATGCTGTTCCCCGAGGGCGTGCAGCCCGGCACCACCATCGACCAGGACTACGCCACGCGGAACGCGCCCGAGTGCTCGCTGGCGCTGATCGTCACCGTGCAGCAGTCGGAGACCTTCTACTTCGCGGGGCAGTTGGACGGCGGCGCGTACCCGGAGGGGTCCAGCTACGCCATGCGGTTCGACAGCGTGACCGCCACCGACGCGGGCGTGCGCTACGAGGGCGCCCTGACCGCCACGCTGACGGGCATGGACGTGGATTCCGGCGCGACCCTGAACAAGGTGACCCTCACGGACTGCCCGTTCCAGTTCACCATGCCCGCTTCAAACCGGCGCGACACCGGGGAGAACCCCTTCGAGCCCGCGCCCACCGACCCCGCGCCCGAGGCCACGCCCGCGCCCTACGAGCCCTACGCGCCCCGGGACGGCTACGACGCGCTGCCCACGCCCGGGTCCTGGCCCGAGCCCACGCCCCGGCAGACCTACAAGGTTTGACATTGATATTTTACCCTGGGCCTATTGACAAATACTGAAAAACCATGTAATATAGTATCGAAAACCAGATTACATGATATTTGATAGGCTTGAGGGGGTCGCAATAGATGGGCACCAGAAGGACGCCGCTGTCCCAGCGGACGCTGCCGGACTACACTCGCGGCGAGGAGATATGCAACATGGTCACCCACATCGTGGGCGGCGTGCTGGGGCTGGTGGCCGTGGTGCTGTGCCCGATCGTCGGGGCTATGCACCACAACGCCTACGCCGTGGTCAGCGGGGCGATCTACGGGTTTTCGATGCTGGTGCTGTACACGGTGTCCAGCGTCTACCACGGCCTGTCGCCAAAGCTGTTCGGCAAGAAGGTCATGCAGGTCATCGACCACTGCACCATCTACTTCCTGATCGCGGGGAGCTACATGCCCGTGACGCTGTGCGCCATAAGGCCGTACAGCCCCGGCTGGGGCTGGTCGCTGTTCGGCGCGGTGTGGGCGCTGGCGGCGGTGGGCATATCGCTGACGGCGGTCGATCTGAAAAAATATGAGAAGTTCTCGATGATCTGCTACATCCTGATGGGATGGTGCATCATCGTCCGCATCGACCTGGTGTACAAGCTGATCGGCCCGGCGGGCTTCTGGCTGCTGGTGCTGGGCGGCGTGGCCTACACGCTGGGGGCCGTGCTGTACGGCCTGGGGAAGAAGAAGCGCTACATGCACGCGCTGTTCCACGTTTTCACGGTGCTGGGGAGCCTGCTTCAATTCCTGTGCATCATACTGTACGTCCTGTGAGGAGCATTTGATATGAGTTTTTCCATCGTCACCGATACCTCCGCGAACCTGCCGTCCCCGTGGCTCGAGGAGAACCGCATCGGCGTGATACCGTTCCACTACACCCACGCCGGGCAGGAGCTGGCATGCCTGGACACCGAGGCCTTCAACGGCACGGCGTTCTACACGTCCATGCGCAACGGGGCGCTGGTGAGCACCAGCCAGATCAATCCCCAGGCGTACATCGACTGCTTCCAGCCGCTGCTGGACGCGGGGGAGGACATACTGTTCGTCGGCATGTCCTCGGGCATCAGCGGGTCGTTCCAGTCCGCGCAGGTGGCCATGGCGCAGTTGAAGGAGAACTATACCGACCGGCAGTTTAGGATGGTGGATACCCTGGGCGCGTCGCTGGGCGAGGGCCTGCTGGTGATGCGGGCCGTGGAGATGAAGAACGCGGGCATGAGCCTGGACGACACAGCGAAGGCGCTGTTGACGCTTCGGCGCAACATGTGCCAGATCTTCATGGTGGACGATTTGATGTTCTTGAAGCGCACCGGGCGCGTGTCCGGCGCGGTGGCGCTGGTGGGCACGATGCTCCAGATCAAGCCGCTGTTGAAGGGCAACGAGAAGGGGCAGATCGTCACCTACGCCAAGGCCCGGGGTCGCAGGAAGGCCATCGAGGCGCTGGCGAAGCACTACGACGAGCTGGTGGTGGACGCCGGCAGCCAGGTCGTGGGCATCGCCCACGCCGACTGCGAGAAGGACGCCGACCTGCTGGCGACGCTCTTGATGCGCAACCACCCGCCCAAGCAGATACTGACCGTCATGTACGAGCCCGTCACCGGCTCCCACGTCGGCCCGGATACCATCGCGCTGTTCTTCCTGGGGGCGAACGACGTAAGGTCGAAGTGACCGGGCGGGCGGCGCAACGCCGCCCCTACACAGGCACGACGCATGATTCCGACTGGGCGGGCGGCGCAACGCCGCCCCTACACAGGCACGACGTATGATCTCCCCC
>JAFUWR010000335.1 GCA_017471125.1 Clostridia bacterium
ACATGGGACCTGTACGCGCCCATCTACAAGCGGGCGATGCGGGCCGACCGGCAGATCTACGACTTCATGTACCGGCGCATCCCAGAGCGGATCGCGGGCATAGAGGTGCTGGAGCTGGCCACCGGCCCCGGCCTGCTGGCGCGGCACGTCGCGCCCGCGGCGCGGCGCATGGTCGCCACCGACTATTCCGACGGCATGATCGCCGAGGCCAAGAAGGGCGGGCCCGTCCCGAACCTGACCTTCGAGGTGGCGGACGCCACGGATCTGCCCTACGGGGACGACAGCTTCGACGCGGTGATCATCGCCAACGCGCTGCACATCGTGCCCGACCCGGAGAAGGTGCTCTCGGAGATCGACCGGGTGCTCCGGCCCGGCGGCCTGCTGATCGCGCCGAACTTCGTGGAGCATCGCGGCACGCGCATGAGCCGCTTCTGGTCGGGCATACTGCGCCTGGCCGGCGTGCGGTTCGAGCACCAGTGGTCGGCGGGGGAGTACCTCGACTTCCTCGAGGCCCACGGCTGGCACGTCGCGTTCAGCCGCGAGCTCGCCGCCCGGATCGCGCTGATGTACGCGGAGTGCGTGCGAAAAGAGACATGACAAAAAAGGGGAGCGCCCGCGGGCGCTCCCCTTTGTCGTACAGGTATTTACTTTTTCATCCACGCCGCGCCGGCGTTCCAGGCCTTGCCGACCTTGGCGCCGGTGGCGTAGTAGCCGCTCTGGAACTGGTCGAACATCAGCGCGTGGAGCTTTTCGGGGTCGACCTTGCCCTTTTCATTGAGCACGGCCTCCTCGGCCTTGACGTTGACGATCCTGCCTACGATGCCGTCCACATGGTCGGTGTGCAGGAACTCCAGCAGCTCGCACTCCATGACCAGGGGGAACTCCTCGACGATGGGCGCGTGGACCTTGTCGCTCTTGACGGCGTGGTAGCCGGTGCGCTCGAACTTGTCGTCCATCTTGTTGCCGGAGGCGATGCCGAAGAAGTCGGCCACGTCCATGTGCGCCTCGTCGGCCAGGGCGACGGTGAACGCCTTGCTGGCCTTGATGTTGAGCCAGGTGCGCTTGCCCTCGCCGATGAACAGGATGATCTTGTCCTCGTCGCAGATCTGTCCCCAGGCCGCGTTCATCACGTTGACCTTCTCGTTCTCGTCGTAGGCGGCGACCATCAATACCGGCATGGGATAGACCGCCGGCAGTATGCCCAGATCCTTCTTCATGATGATTTCCTCCAAATTATCGTTGCGTCGTCAGTAGGCTTCGTGGATCTCGATGTTGGCGTAGCGCTTGAGGCCGGTGCCGGCGGGGATCTGCTTGCCGATGATGACGTTTTCCTTGAGGCCGAGCAGCGGGTCGTTCTTGCCCTTGATGGCGGCCTCGGTCAGCACGCGGGTGGTCTCCTGGAAGGACGCGGCGGACAGGAAGGACTCCGTGGCCAGCGCGGCCTTGGTGATGCCCAGCAGCGTGCGCTTGGCGGTGGCGGGGCGGCCGCCGGCCTCGAGGGTCTTGCGGTTGGCCTGGTCGAAGCGGAAGATGTCCACCAGCGCGCCGGGCAGCAGGTCGGTGTCGTTGGCCTCCTCGACCTTGACCTTCCTGAGCATCTGCCGCACGATGACCTCGATGTGCTTGTCGGCGATCTCCACGCCCTGGCTGCGGTAGACGGACTGGACCTCCTTGACCAGGTAGTCCTGCACGGCCTTGACGCCCAGGATCCTGAGCAGGTCGTGGGGATTGATGGAGCCCTCGATCAGCTCGTCGCCGGCGGAGACGGTGTCGCCGTCCTCGACCTTGAGCTTCGCGCCGTAGTTGATGGGGTACTCCTTGGTCTCGGCGTCCTCGGTGGACTGTATGATGAGCTTGCGGCGCTTCTTGGCGTCGGTGGTGATGTGCACCACGCCGCCGATGTCCGCCAGCGTGGCCTCGCGCTTGGGCTTGCGGGCCTCGAACAGCTCCTCGACGCGGGGCAGACCCTGGGTGATGTCCTCGCCGGTGGCGACGCCGCCGGTGTGGAACGTGCGCATGGTGAGCTGCGTGCCGGGCTCGCCGATGGACTGGGCCGCGATGATGCCCACCGCCTCGCCGACGTCCACCAGCTTGCCGTTGGTCATGTTCGCGCCGTAGCACTTGGCGCACACGCCCACGTGGGACTGGCAGGTCAGGACGCTGCGGATGTTGACCTCCTCGATGCCCGCGTCGCAGATGCGGTTGGCGATGTCGTAGGTGATCAGCTCGTTGGCCGCCACGATGACCTCGCCGGTGGCCGGGTCGACGATGTCCTCCGCCGCCACGCGGCCGCGGATGCGGTCGTTCAGGCCCTCGATCTGGTTGCCGGGCGTGCCGATGGACTTCACCTTCATGCCGCGGATGCGCTCGCCCCGGCTGGCGAAGCAGTCGGTCTCGCGCACGATGTTCTCCTGGGACACGTCCACCAGGCGGCGGGTCATGTAGCCCGAGTCGGCGGTCTTCATGGCGGTGTCGGCCAGGGACTTGCGGCTGCCGTGGGAGGACAGGAAGAACTCGAGCACCGACAGGCCCTCGCGGAAGTTGGCCTTGACGGGCAGCTCGATGGTCTTGCCGGTGGGGGACGCCATCAGGCCGCGCATGCCGGCGAGCTGGCGGATCTGGT
This sequence comes from Clostridia bacterium, assembly GCA_017471125.1. GTDB lineage: Bacteria > Bacillota > Clostridia > Christensenellales > Aristaeellaceae > UBA2862. The sequence goes on from JAFUWR010000335.1 coordinate 2,624, forward strand.
TGGTGGAGCCTCGGGCGCCGGAGTCCGCCATCATGTTGATGGGGTTGAACTTCTCCAGCGTCGCCAGCACCTGCTTGGTGACGTCGTTGGTGGCCTGCTCCCAGATCTTGATGACGGAGGTGTAGCGCTCGTTCTCGGACATACGGCCGCGCTTGAACTGGCGCTCGATCTGGTGCACCTGCTCCTCGGCGTCGGCCAATATCTGCTTCTTGGACTCGGGCACGATGATGTCCGCCACGGAGACGGTCAGCGCCGCCCGGGTGGAGAACTTGTAGCCCAGGGCCTTCACGTCGTCCAGCATCTGGCTGGTGCGGGTGACGCCGTGGGTGCGGTAGCAGGTGTCGACGATCTTCCCGAGCTGCTTCTTGCCCACGACCTCGTCGATCTCGAACTTGAACATGTCGTCCACGGTCTCCCGCTTCTGCAGGCCCATGTCCTGGGGAATGGCCTCGTTGAAGATGACGCGGCCGATGGTGGTCTCCACGATGCGGGTGTGCTCCACGCCGTCGACCACCTTGGTCATGCGGATGTGGCAGGGGGCCTCGAGGGCGAGCTCGCCGGTGGCGTAGGCCATCAGGGCCTCGTCCACGTCGGTGAAGTACTTGCCGGTGCCCTTCAGGCCCTCGTGGACCATGGTCAGGTAGTAGCAGCCGAGGACCATGTCCTGGGTGGGGCAGATGACGGGCTTGCCGTCCTGGGGCTTCAGGATGTTGTTGGCCGCCAGCATCAGGAAGCGGGCCTCGGCCTGGGCCTCCATGGACAGCGGCACGTGCACGGCCATCTGGTCGCCGTCGAAGTCGGCGTTGAAGGCGGTGCAGCACAGCGGGTGGAGCTTCAAAGCCTTGCCCTCCACCAGCACCGGCTCGAAGGCCTGGATGCCCAGGCGGTGCAGGGTGGGAGCGCGGTTCAGCATGACGGGATGGTCCTTGATGACGGACTCCAGCACGTCCCACACCTCGGGGCGCAGGCGCTCCACGGCGCGCTTGGCGGTCTTGACGTTGACGGCCATGCCCTGGTTCACCAGGCGCTCGATGACGAAGGGCTTGAACAGCTCAAGCGCCATCTCCTTGGGCAGGCCGCACTGGTACAGCTTGAGGGACGGGCCGACGACGATGACCGAGCGGCCGGAGTAGTCCACGCGCTTGCCCAGCAGGTTCTGCCTAAAGCGGCCCTGCTTGCCGCGCAGCAGGTCGGACAGGGACTTGAGCTGCCGCCCGCCCGCGCCGGTGACGGGGCGTCCGCGGCGGCCGTTGTCGATCAGGGCGTCCACGGCCTCCTGGAGCATGCGCTTCTCGTTGCGGACGATGATGTCCGGCGCGTTCATCTCGAGCATCCGCTTAAGCCTGTTGTTGCGGTTGATGACGCGGCGGTAGAGGTCGTTCAGGTCCGCGGTGGCGAAGCGGCCGCCGTCCAGCTGGACCATCGGGCGAAGCTCCGGCGGGATGACCGGCACCACGTCCAAAATCATCCACTCGGGGCGGTTGCCGGACTGCCTGAACGCCTCCACGACCTCCAGGCGCTTGATGATGCGCTGGCGCTTCTGGCCCTCGGTGTCGCGCTTGGTCTCCTTGGCGGAGATGTCGTCCAGCTCCTTACGAAGCTGGTCGTTCAGCTCGTCCAGGTCGATGTTTTGAAGCATCTCCTTGACGGCTTCCGCGCCGATGCCGACCCGGAACTCGAAGCCCAGCTCGGCGGCCTGCTGCTTCTTCTGCTGGTACTCGGTCTCGGACAGGAGCTGGTGCAGGCTCAGCTTGGACACGGCGGGGTCGCCGGTGTCCAGCACGATGTAGCTGGCGAAGTAGAGCACCTGCTCCAGCGCGCGGGGGCTGATGTTCAGCAGGGTGCCGATGCGGCTCGGGATGCCCTTGAAGTACCAGATATGCGATACCGGCGCGGCCAGCTCGATGTGGCCCATGCGCTCGCGGCGCACCTTGGCCTTGGTGACCTCGACGCCGCACTTGTCGCACACCACGCCCTTGAAGCGGGTGCGCTTGTATTTGCCGCAGTTGCACTCCCAGTCCTTGGTGGGCCCGAAGATGCGCTCGCAGAAAAGGCCGTCGCGCTCGGGCTTCAGGGTGCGATAGTTGATGGTTTCCGCCTTGGTGACTTCGCCGTGGGACCATTTGCGGATCTTCTCCGGGGAAGCCAGGCCGATCTGTATGGAGTCCAGATTGTTCAAATCAAACAAGGAGCCCACTCCTTTCTCCGTTAAAAGTCATCATCCAAGCCGAAATCGTCGTCGCCCAAATCGAGTTCCTCGAAGTCGAAGTCCTCGACGACGGCCTCTTCCTCCTCGGTCATGCCGTCGGCGGGCAGCGTGGGCACGAGCTCCTCCTTGAACTCGCTCTCGGTGGCGTAGATGTCGTCCTCCAGCTCGCGGATCTCGATCTCCTCCTTGGCCTCGTTGAGGACCTTGATGTCCAGGGCCAGGGATTGCAGCTCCTTGATGAGCACCTTGAAGGACTCCGGGATGCCCGGATCGGGGATGTTCTCGCCCTTGACGATGGCCTCGTAGGTCTTGACGCGGCCGATGGTATCGTCGGACTTGACGGTCAGGATCTCCTGCAGCACGTGGCTCGCGCCGTAGGCCTCCAGCGCCCAGACCTCCATCTCGCCGAAGCGCTGGCCGCCGAACTGGGCCTTGCCGCCCAGGGGCTGCTGGGTCACGAGGCTGTACGGGCCGGTGGAGCGGGCGTGGATCTTGTCGTCCACCAGGTGGTGCAGCTTGAGGTAGTACATATAACCCACGGTGACGGGGTTGTCGAACCGGTCGCCGGTGCGGCCGTCATAGACCCACAGCTTGCCGGTGCGGTTGATGCCGATCTTTGAGAACTGGATGGTCGGGCGCCCCAGCTCGTCGTACAGCGGGCCGTCCTCCACCTGGGATGCCTTGTCCAGCATCTCGTCGATGTCCTCCTGGCGCGCGCCGTCGAACACGGGGGTGGCGACGTGCCAGCCCAGCGCCTTGGCGGCCAGGCCCAGATGCACCTCCAGCACCTGACCGATGTTCATACGGGAGGGCACGCCCAGCGGGTTCAGGCAGATGTCGCACGGCGTGCCGTCGGCCATGTAGGGCATGTCCTCGACCGGAACGATCTTGGACACGACGCCCTTGTTGCCGTGGCGGCCGGCCATCTTGTCGCCGGGCTGCAGGCGGCGCTTGACGGCC
>JAFUWR010000336.1 GCA_017471125.1 Clostridia bacterium
GTGGATGGCCGGTTTCCCCTTTGGCGAAACTCATTTTGACGATACTATGAACCGGAAAAAACACCGCTGTGCCACCTTCCCCAACGGGGAAGGCAAGGGGAACGTCGACAAAAGCCTTCCCCCGGTGGGGAAGGTGCCCCCGAAGGGGGCGGATGAGGTCCCCCGATCCCCCAAAACTGTACACAAAAAACGAGCGCCCTTTCGGGGCGCTCGTTGCGTTACCGTGAAGCTCAATCCCTGGTGAGGATGGTCTTTTCGGTGTCCACATCGAAGAAGTGGAGGCGATTGACGTCGAAGCAGACCTTGATGTGATCGCCGGCACGGGAGGAGGTGCGGGGATCGACGCGGGCGACGAAGTTCTCGTCCTTGCCGGAAGTGGTCAGGTACAGGTAGGTCTCGGAGCCCATCAGCTCGATCAGCTCGACGCCCACGTCGATGGTGGCGTCGGGATAGGTGGCGAGGCCGTTGGCGCTGTCGTCGATGTTCTCGGGACGGATGCCCAGGTAGACCTCCTTGCCGATGTAGTCGCCGGTCATGCGCTGGACCTTGCCCTCGGGCACCTTGATGGAGTTGTTGCCGAACAGCGCGTACACGGCGCCGTCGCGCTTCTCCAGCTTGGCGCGGAAGATGTTCATCTGCGGCATGCCGATGAAGCCAGCGACGAACAGGTTGGCGGGATAGTCGTACAGGTTCTGCGGGGAGTCGACCTGCTGGATGAAGCCGTCCTTCATGACCACGATGCGGGAGCCCATCGTCATGGCCTCGGTCTGGTCGTGGGTGACGTAGATGAAGGTGGTCTGGAGGCGCTTGTGCAGCTTGGTGATCTCAGAGCGCATCTGCACGCGCAGCTTGGCGTCCAGGTTGGACAGAGGCTCGTCCATCAGGAAGACCTTCGGCTCACGCACGATGGCGCGGCCCAGGGCGACGCGCTGGCGCTGGCCGCCGGACAGCGCGGCGGGCTTGCGGTTCAGGTACTGCTCGATGGACAGGATGGCGGCGGCCTCCTTGACGCGGCGGTCGATCTCGTCCTTGGGCATCTTGCGCAGCTTCAGGCCGAACGCCATGTTGTCGTACACGGTCATGTGGGGATACAGGGCGTAGCTCTGGAACACCATGGCAATATCGCGATCCTTCGGCGGCACGTGGTTGACCAGCTTGTCGTCGATGTACAGTTCGCCCTTGGAGATGTCCTCCAGGCCAGCCACCATGCGCAGCGTGGTGGACTTGCCGCAGCCGGAGGGTCCGACCAGGATGATGAATTCCTTGTCCTCGATCTCAAGGTTGAAATCGGTGACGGCGGTCACATCGCCGGGATAGATCTTGTAGATATTGCGCAGAGACAAACTTGCCATATGAAAAACCTCCCTGAACTTTATTCGTTGCTATGATTATAGCATTTTTTAGCCTTTTTGTGAATGGTTCGATTTCATAAAAATGCGCGGCGGTTTTTCTACGTCGTGACAGCATTGACAAAAACCGAACGTTCGCTTTTTGCAAAATGACAATATGTCCCCACCGATCTCAACGATCGGTGGGGACACAGGCAGTAGGGAGTAGGCAGTAGGCAGTAGGGGCGCCGCCCCATGATGTCATTGTACTTTCTCGAGCACCACGCCCGTCCGGCACGGCAGGTAGAGCCGGATGCCGAAGCCAAAGTCGGTCTCCTCGGCGGGGTAGACGTAGTCCTTGCTCACGTTGCCCTGTCCGCCGAAGGCCGCCTCGTCGGTGGACAGCACCACCTTATACCCGCCGGGACCGGTGACGCGGCAGTTGACGAACACGCTCTCCTGGCTCCAGGTGGGGTGCAGGTTGAACGCGAACAGCAGCCCGCCGCGCTCGAAGAGTATGAGCTTGCGCTCGTCGTCGATCCACAGGCTCTCGGCCGCGCCGGAGCAGTGCAGCCGGTGGGTGTTCACGAGCCAGGTCATGGCCCGGTCGAAGTCGGCCAGCCACTGATACTTGAGGTCGTCGTTGCGCACCAGCGACCACTGGCGGCGGGCGTAGTGGTGGCTCCAGCCGTTGCCCTCCCGGGGGAAGTCCACCCACTCGGGGTGGCCGAACTCGTTGCCGATGAAGTTGAGGTAGCCGTTCCCGGCCAGCGTGCAGGTGATGAGGCGGATGACCTTGTGCATGTCGATGGCGCGGTCCATGGAGTAGGAATGGTAGGACTTCTCCATGCCGGTGTACATCTCCGCGCCCGCCAGCCGGAACATCAGCGACTGGTCGCCCACCAGCGCCTGGTCGTGGGATTCGGCGTAGCCGATGGACATCTCGCCGGGGCGCTGGCTGGTCAGCTCGTGCCACAGGTAGAGCATGTTCCAGTCCTCCTGCATCTGGTCCTTCACCAGCTTGATCCAGATGTCCGGGATGCCCATGGCCAGCCGGTAGTCGAAGCCCACGCCGCCGTATTCCAGCGGCAGGCACATGCCGGGGAAGCCGCTCATGTCCTCGGCCACGGTCATGGCCTCGGGGTTGACGCCGTGGATGAGCTCGTTGGCCAGCATCAGGTAGATGCGGGCGTCCACGTTGGTGTTCATGGAGAAGTAGTCGTCGTAGCTGGCGAAGGCGCACATGCCGTGGTTCTCGTACATCATCGAAGTCACGCCGTCGAAGCGGAAGCCGTCGAAGTGGAACTCCTCCATCCAATACTTGAGGTTGGACAGCAGGAAGTGCAGCACCTCATGCCGCCCGTAGTCGAACAGCCGGGTCCTCCAGGCGTCGTGCCAGCCGCGGCCGCCGCCCAGGAAGTACTGCTCGTCCGTGCCGTCCAGCTCGTTCAGTCCCTCGCCCACGTTGGGACAGGCGTGGCTGTGCACCACGTCGAGCAGCACCGACAGTCCCATGCCGTGGGCCTTGTCGATCAGGTATCGCAGGTCGTCCGGCGTGCCGTAGCGGTGGGAGGGGGCGAAGAAGTTGGTCACCTGGTAGCCGAAGGAGGCGTAGTAGGGGTGCTCCTGGATCGCCATCAGCTGGATGGTGTTGTAGCCCGCGTACTTGATCCAGCCGAGGGTCTCGTCCGCGAACTCCCGGTAGCTGCCCACGTGGCCGTGCTCCTGGGCCATGCCGATGTGCGCCTCGTAGATCATCGGGGACTCCGGGCGGCGCTTGGCGTAGTAGTCGCCGTCCGTCCAATGGAAGGGCGCGTCCGGCATCCAGATCTGGCCGCACAGCGTCTTGGTGGATTCGTCCATGACGCAGCGGCCGATCCACGCGGGGATGCGCTCGAAGCTGATGCCCTGCCGCCCGACGATGAGCTTCACGTACTGGCCGTGCTTCAGGGCGTTGCGTCCCTCGAGCTCGATCTCCCAGACGCCGTTGCCCACGTTCTTCAGCGGGTGGTCGAACTTCTCCCACAGGTTGAAGTCGCCCGTCAGCCAGGCCGCGTCCGCGCCCGGGAGCCACTCGCGGAACACCCAGCCCGTTTCCGTCCTATGGAAGCCGAACCAGCGGTGGCCGTTGGCGAACTCGGAGATGGGCCGCTCCCCGCACAGGGCGTAGCGCCGGTCGTTGTAGCGGTCCAGGTGCATGCGCACCTCGCCCGCGTAGGGGGTCAGGTAGGGGTCCTTCTCCATCAGCAGCCAGAGCGCGTCGTCGACGTGTATCATGATCCGTTCCTCCTTCGTGATGCGCAGAGCGCGTGCAGCTATGCCTCCATTATACCAGAAAAACCGCGAAATGTTCGTTTTGTGTAAAGTTTAACGTCGAATTAACGACGCCGCGCTCCATGTCATGCCCCTGCCTCGATTGGTTATGAATTGTTTCATCCGCGTTCACCGGCAGTTCATATTTTTGTCTTATCATATTCCCATCAGCAGTTGAGCTGTTTACGGAATATATCATCCTTCCTCTCCAACCTTTCTCACGCGCTTTCACAGGCGCAACCCTCCTCTCATCCCCCGGCAGACCGCGTTTGGACGCAAATGGACGCGGCGGCCGGGGGACAATCGTACACAGAAAAAGCGCCGGCGGTGTCGATACCGTCGGCGCGTTGGCGTCGCAGGGTTCAGTCCTTGCGCCTGCTCATGATCTCGAGGACGCGCAGGAACAGGTTGATGATGTCCAGGTACAGTGTCGCCGCCAGGTCCACGGCGTTGTCCACCGTTCGGGCGCAGGTGTTGGCCCTGGCCCAGTCGTAGCCGATGTAGAGGGAGAACAGCGCCACGAAGCCCCACTCGTAGACGGGGGAGACCCGCCGGAAGATCAGCGCGGTGATGAGCTCCGCCACGATCGCCACCGACAGGCCCACGATCAGCACCCGCCCCATGCCCAGGAAGAAATCGGGGAACAGGGTGCCCAGGATCATGAAGGACAGCGTGACGATGGCGGTCACCAGCACCGCGGACTTCACCACGTTCATGGGCACGCCGTCCACGCAGGCGCAGACGACCACGCCGATGGGCAGGGCGATCAGATTGTAGCCTAAAAAGCTCATGGCAGCGCCGCCCTTGCCGATCATCACGCTGCCGATGATGACCATCACGAAGTAGCCGATCAGGAAGGGGAGGATCCCGATGCCCTCCACGAACCGCGTGATCTGCGGCCCGAACAGGGCCACCATCAGGTAGTTCAGCAAAAAGCCCCACAGCAGCACGCCGCCGATGACCAGGTTGAACGTCCGCTCGGACACCTCGACCTCGCCGGACCGCAGGTACCTCCGCTCCTCAATAAGCTCCTGGGAATTACCGAAGATCGCCATAGCGAACACCTCTTTTCGTTCCGTTTGACCGCATTATACCAGAGCATTATTAACTGGGTGTGACATCCGTTCGACTGTTAAATATCCAATGCGGCAAAAATGCAACGGATATTTAGCATTGAGATGTTATAATATAGAATAGGATAATATCATACGGTATGAAGGACGGTAAGGCCGATGAAAATAGTGGTGCTCTGCGGCGGGCTGAGCATGGAGCGCAACGTCTCCATCACCAGCGGCACGCTGATCTGCAAGGCCCTGCGGGAATCGGGCCATCGGGCCATATTGGTGGACATGTACTACGGTCTGGAGGACGTCGACATCCCGCTGGACAGGCTGTTCGACGAGCTGCCGGAGATCGTGGACGCCCGGGTGGACCGCGCCGCGCCGGACCTCGAGCAGGTCAAGGCCGCGCGGAAGTGGAAGAGCCCGAGCATGGTGGGCAAGGGCGTATTCGAGCTGTGCGCCCTGGCGGACGTGGTGTTCCTGGGCCTGCACGGCACCTGCGGCGAGGACGGCCGCATCCAGGCGGCGCTGGAGCTGATGGGCATCCCGTACACCGGCTCGGGCTACCTGGGCAGCGCCATCGCCATGGACAAGGACCTGACCAAGCAGCTGGCCGCCGCGGCGGGCGTGCGCACGCCCAGGTGGAAGCTGGTTTACTACGACAAGGGCGATACGCTCAAGCAGGCGGCGTCCATCGGCCTGCCCTGCGTGGTGAAGCCCGTGGACAGCGGCTCCTCCATCGGCGTGGCCATCGCCCACGACCAGAAGGAGCTTTCCGACGCGCTGGAGCTGAACCGGCCGCTGGGACGCGCCATCGTGGAGCAGTACATACAGGGCCGGGAGATCGACGTGGGCGTGCTGAAGGGGGAGGGCCTGCCCTCCATCGAGATCCGCCCCAAGCACGGCTTCTACGACTACGTCAACAAGTACCAGGCCGGGGCTACCGTGGAGATCTGTCCTTCGCCCATCGAGCCCGCCATCGAGGCGGAGCTGCGGCGCGTGGCGGTGAAGGTGCACGAGCTGCTGGGCTTAAAGACCTACTCCCGCTCCGACTACATCGTGGACGCCGAGGGCGACGTGTATTTCCTTGAGATGAACACCCTGCCCGGCATGACGCCCACCAGCCTCATGCCCCAGGAGGCCGCCGCCATCGGCATCGACTACAAGACCCTGTGCCAGATCATCGTGGACGACGCCGTCAAAGGGGGCCGTGACGCATGAAGCCGTTCCTGTTGCGTGAAGCCGTGGCCGCCTGCGGGGGCCGCTACGTGGGGCCGGAGGCCGCGCTGGACGAGCGGGTGACCTTCGTCACCAGCGACAGCCGCACCGCCGCGCCCGGGGCGCTGTTCGTGGCCTTCGTGGGCGAGCGGGTGGACGGACACAGGTTCATGGCCGACTGCCTCAAGAAGGGCGCGGTGGCCTGCGTGTCCGAGCGCGAGCCCGGGGCGGGGGAGACACCCTGCATCGTCGTGGACTCGTCCCTGCGCGCCATCGGGGCCATCGCCGCGTGGCACAGGCAGCGCTTCGACATCCCCGTGATCGGCATCACCGGGTCGGTGGGCAAGACTACCACCAAGGAGATGATCGCGGCGGTGCTGTCCCAGAAATTCGACACCCACCGCACCGAGAAGAACTTCAACAACGAGCTGGGCGTGCCGTGGACGCTGCTGCGGCTGGACGACCAGAACGAGGTCTCCGTGGTGGAGATGGGCATCAACCGCTTCGGCGAGATGCGCAGGCTCACCAATATTGTGCATCCCGGCGTCGCCGTGTTCACCGTCATCGGCGAGGCGCACCTGGAGTTCCTGGGCGACCGCCCCGGGGTGCTCCGGGCCAAGGGCGAGATCGTCGAGGGCATGCCGAAGGACGGCCTGCTGGTGTTGAACGGCGACGACGACCTGTTAGTTGACTTCGACCCCGGCCAGCGGCGGGTGACCTACGGGCGGGGCGACAAGAACGACGTGCGTGCGGTGGACGTGGCCTCCGACGGCGAGGACGGCCTGTCCTTCACCCTGCGCCATCCCGGGGGCGCGTTCGACGTGACCGTCCCAGGCTACGGCATCCACCTGGTCTACGCGGCGCTGGCCGCGGCGGCGGTGGGCCTGGCGCTGGGCCTGACGGAGGACCAGATCGCCCGGGGCCTGCGGGCATACCGCACGGTGGGCGACCGGGCGCGGGTCATCCACGCCGGGGACATCACCATCGTCAGCGACTGCTACAACGCCAACCCCAACTCCGTCCGCGCCGCGGTGGATTCACTGGCGGGACTGCCGGGCCGCAAGGTCTGCCTGCTGGGCGACATGCTGGAGCTGGGCGCGGAGACCGAGGCGCTGCACCGGGACGTGGGCGCGTATGCCGTCCGGGGCGGCGCGGCGCTGGTGGCGGGCTGCGGCCCGCTGGGCTGCCAGATCGCGCTGGGCGCGCTGGAGGCCGGGGGCGAGGCGCTGCGATACGAGACCCGCGAGGCGCTGATCGACGCGCTGCCGGACATCATCCGGCCCGGCGACACGGTGCTGGTCAAGGCTTCCCACAGCATGGGCTTCGAGCGCGTGGTCGAAGCGCTTCAGGTGCGATGACGCACAAATGGGGAATGGGAAATGGGAAATGGGGAATTGAGTTACCCGCTGCCGCGCTTTCTGATGCACTGATTTCAGCAGAAATGGCGGTAGCTGCTATTCCTGTTCCCTGTTGCCTGTTCCCTGTTCCCTCAGTTTTCGGCAACGGGTAACTGACTGTTCCTGTTTCTGTTTCTGTTCACTAAACGCCAAAAAACAACCATGCTGTCTATCATGGCAACATGGTTGTTTTTCCTGTCGGTCAGTCGGTGGTGTCCGTCCGCGCGGCCTGCTCCCGCTGGATGTCCGGGAACGCCGACAGCATGGGCGCGATCTTCTCGCCCTTCAACTGCCGCGCCACGTAGTTCTTGGTGATCTTCATGACCACGCCGGACAGCGCGATGACGCCGATCAGGTTGGGGATCATCATCAGGCCGTTGAAGGTGTCGGCCAGGTCCCAGGCCAGGTTGTCGCCCATCACCGCGCCGCCGAACACCAGCAGCACGAAGATGACCCGGTAGGGGATGGTGCGCTTCTCGCCCAGCAGGTATTCCGCGGCGGTGGTACCGTAGTGGCTCCAGCCCAGCACGGTGGAGAACGCGAACAGCATGACCGAGATGGCCACGAACGCCGAGCCGATGAAGCCGAAGCGGATGGAGAACGCGGTGGAGACCAGGTTGGCCTTGGTCAGCGCGATGCCGTTGTACTCGGCCAGGGTCGCGCCGGTGGTCAGGTCCACCAGGCCCGAGGACAGCACCGTGAAGGCCGTCAGCGTGCAGACCACGATGGTGTCCGCGAACACCTCGAAGATGCCCCACATGCCCTGCCGCACGGGCTCCTTCACGTTGGAGGAGGAGTGCACCATGACGGAGGAACCAAGGCCCGCCTCGTTGGAGAACACGCCGCGCTTCATGCCCTGCTCGATGGCCAGCTTGATGCCGTAGCCCACGATGCCGCCGCCCGCCGCCTTGGCCGCGAACGCGCCGCTGAAGATGGCCCCGAACACCGCGCCGATCTTGCCGATGTTGCTGAAGAAGATGATGATGGTGCCCAGGATGTAGAGGATGACCATGAAGGGCACGATCTTTTCGGTGACGGAGGCGATGCGCTTGAGGCCGCCGACCACCACCAGGCCCACCATCAGCATGACCACGACGCCCGTCACCCAGGTGGGCACGTGGAACACGGTCTGCATGTTGCCGGAGATGGAGTTGACCTGGGTCATGTTGCCGATGCCGAAGGAGGCGATCAGACAGAACAGGCTGAACAGCCACGCCAGCACCGCGCCCACCTGCTTGAAGCCCTTATAGCTGCCCAGGCCATCCCGCAGGTAGTACATCGCGCCGCCGGCCCACTCGCCCTTGGAATTCCTGCGGCGGTAGTAGATGCCCAGTACGTTTTCGGAGAAGTTGGTCATCATGCCGAAGAACGCGATGACCCACATCCAGAACACCGCGCCCGGGCCGCCGACCATGATCGCGCCGGACACGCCCACGATGTTGCCCGTGCCCACCGTGGCCGCCAGGGCCGTGCACAGGGATTGGAACTGGGAGATGCTCTTGTCCGCGGTGTGGCCCGTGACGTGCTTGTCCGAGAACACCGCGCCGATGGTCTTCTTCATCCAGTGGCCGATGTGCGAAAGCTGGAACACCTTCGTCAGGCACGTCATCAGTATGCCCACGAACGCCAGCAGGATCAGCGCCGGAACGCCCCATACCACGTTGTTCACCGCGCCGTTCACCTTCGCCACGCCGTCCAGGAACCCGCCCGACGCTTCCGCCAGGGCCGTCACAGACAGCATCAGCGCCGACATCGCCGCCGCCAGTTTCTTCATGTATACCCCTCCCAGTTTGGACTGACGGTAATTTGCAATTCCTTAACTTTGAAACTGCATATTCCCGCCGTTGGATTATAATTCACGTCAAAAAATGAATTATGTGTATAATTATAAATCCAAATTTGAGGGATGTCAATAATATATGACTATCTTAACAGGATTTCTATATTTGAGGGAGTAGGGAGTAGGGAGTAGGGAGTAGGTGTAGGGGCGCTGCCCCCAGCGCCCGAGGCAGGCACCAGGCATCAGGCACCAGGCACCAGTGAGATAGCGAGGAACAGAAACAGTAGCAGGAACAGTCAAATACCTGCTGCCGCCCTGGAACATAGCCCCCTTGCCTCCCCTTCCAGGGTTCGAGCGCCCGGAAAACAGTCCAGTGGACTGTTTTCAGCGAGAACGGGTCGGCAGACCCTTGGAGAGGTGCCGACGAAGTCGGCGGAGAGGTCGTCCCCCCTGTACTGGCATGCCGCCCGCTGGAAAGGAACAGGAACACCTGCATGTTGACTTTTCGACGGGGAATGTGGTATAGTATCCATATGAAGGGAGGGCGTAGCGATGTGTCAGGTCTCTTTCAACATCCCGGAGGTCGTGCTCGCCAATCAGCGCATGGATCGCGCCACCACGGAGGTCTTTGTGCGTCAGATGGTGGCGGTGGCGTACTATCGGGAGAAGCATGAGACGCTTGATAACTGCGCCGAGATCGCCCGCATGAGCGCAGGGGATTTCCGCGCCCTGCTGTCCCGGATGGGCGTGATGACGCGCGAGGAAGCCATGGCGCGTCTGATGGACGAGTTGGAAAAGGGCAGGCGGTCCGGCGAGACGGATGGCTATATCCCTGCGGAGCGCGTTCGCGCGACCCTGAAGGCGCGGCTTGCGGAGAAGCGCCTGTGAACTGCGTTTATTCGCCGCTGGCGCTTGCCGACCTCGAGCACATACAGGACGACGTGTGGGAGGTCTCGCGGGACATCGAGACCACCGACCGCTACATGAACGCGCTGATGGATCGCGTGGAGGCAAAGGCGGAATGGCCCCGGTCCGGCGCGCCCCTTCATCACCTGGACAACACATTCACCGGCTATTATTTCGTGCCCTACAAGGCATACATCGCGTTCTACCATCCCGTGGACGATGGGATATACGTCGACCGCATATTGCCCGCCCGATGTGACTACATGGACATCCTCATCAAAACAGGCTCCCTGCCTTCGTGAGAAGGAACGGGGAGCCTGTTTTCATCCCGCCGGGTGTTCGTCCACCCACTGCTTGGCGCATTCGATGAACGCCTGCACGGCGGGGCTTTGCCCGCTGGCCTCGGGCCAGGCGAGGGCGATGGTGCGCTTGGCGCCGGGGAAGGTCTCCATGGCGCGGAGGTCATCGGTGTGGCCCTGGAGCAGCAGCTCGGGCACGATGCTGACGCCCAGCCCGTTCTCGACCATGGCGATGATGGCGTAGTCGTCCTTGGTGGTGAACTTGATGCGCGGCGTGACCCCGGCCAGCTCCATGGCGCGGCGGGCGTCGTGGTCGGAGTTTTTCAATAGGCTGATGAAGTCCTCGCTGCCGATCTCCGACAGGGGATACTTGTCCAGCTTCGCCCGGGGGTGGTCCTTGGGCAGTATGGCCAGCAGCCGGTCCTCCCGCAGGGGCAGCGTGCGGCAGGCGGTGGGGAAGGGGAGCGTCACGAAGCCCACGTCGATGGAGCCGTCCTCCAGCCAGCGCTCCACGTCGCCGTAGTCGCCGTTGAGCAGCTTGAACTCGATGCGGGGATAGCTCTGCTGGAAGCGCTTGATGATGCCCGGCAGCCAGTGCACCGCCACGCTGGTGAACGCGCCGACCCGCACCTCGCCGGTGTCCAGCCCGCGGATGGCGTCCACGATCTGGTTGAGCTGGTTCACGCCGTTTAATATGTTCCGCACCGCGGGCAGCACGCGCTCGCCGTCCGGGGTCAGCCTGACACCCGCGCGGCTGCGGGTCAGCAGCTTGAAGCCCAGCTCGTCCTCCAGGCTGTTGATGATGTGGCTCACGCCGGACTGGGTGTAGCCCAGCGCCTCCGCGGCCCGGGTCAGGCTGCCCAGCTCCACCACGCGCAAAAACGTCTCGTATTTCGTAAGGTTCATGGCGACCTCCGTCAAAGCCGGTTTTCTCAATCATACTCCCGCCGCGGCAAAAACGCAACCCCCCTTTATTCTTTCGACAAAAGATGGTATAATGGTGACGACGAACACGGGAGGCACATATGGAGAACAATGCGATTTCGCGGGAGCGGCTCATCCAGGCGGGCATCCAGGAGATCGAGGAGAACGGCGTCGACCGCTTCTCCCTGCGCCGGGTGGCGCAGCGGTGCGGGGTGTCCTGCGCCGCGCCCTACAAGCACTTCAAGGACAAGGGCGCGCTGATCGAGGCCATCGCGGAGCACTACAACGCCCGGTGGGCCGAGCGCCAGCGGGCGGCCCTGGCCCAGGCGGGGGACGACATCACCCAGCAGCTAAGGGAGATGTGCAAGGAATACCTGCGGTTTTTGCTGGACAACCCGAAGTTCTGCGCCCTGGTGACCCTCAAGGACGCCGCCACCGGCAAGTGGTTCATGCGCAGCCTGTTCGACGGCACCACGCCCTCCAAGAAGCTGGTGCAGCAGTATTGCGCCTACCACGGCATGGACCCCGACACCGCCCACGCCAAGGTGGTGCTGCTGCGGGGGCTGTTCTTCGGCGTGGCGATGCTGGTCGGGTCGGGGGAGCTGGAGCTGAGCGAGAAGCGCATCGAGATCCTCTATCGGGAGATGAACAGCGCCTTCTTGAGTTAAAGTTTCGTGAAACGCCCCGGGTCCATGACAAAACCTGCCATTATATGTTATAATGTTCTATACAGCGAGGTTAACACTGTTAACCTCCGCGCGATACGGAGGTGTATACCATGGCCGACTACGTTCTCATGACGGATTCCTCCTGCGACCTGCCCGCGAAATTAGCGGACGAGATGGAGCTGTCCGTGCTGCCCCTCTCGGTGCTGATAGAGGATAAGTCCTATTATAACTATCTCGACGGGCGGGAGATCGCCTTCAAGGACATCTACGCCAAGCTGCGCACCAAATGCCCCGCCAAGACCTCGGCGGTCAACATGGACGCCTTTTTGACGCCCATGGAGGAGATCTTGAAGTCCGGGAAGGACATATTGTACATCGGCTTCTCCTCGGGCCTCAGCGGCACGTACAACGCCGGCGCGGCGGCGGCCCAGGAGATGGCGTCCAAGTACCCCGAGCGGCAGGTGCTGGCCGTGGACTCCCTGTGCGCGTCGTTGGGACAGGGCCTGCTGATCTACCACGCCTGGCTCCATAAGAAGGAAGGCATGGGCATCGTGGAGCTGCGCGACTGGGTGCTCGACAACCGGCTCAAGCTGTGCCACTGGTTCACCATCGACGACCTGATGTTCTTAAAGCGCGGCGGGCGCATCTCCGGCGCGACGGCGGTGGTGGGCTCGATGCTCTCCATCAAGCCCGTGATGCACGTGGACAACGAGGGGCACCTCATCAAGGTCGGCACCGCCCGCGGCCGCAAGGCGTCCATCCGCGCCCTGGCCGACGAGGCCGAGAAGCGCGGCGTGGACCTGCAAAACCAGGTGATCTTCATCTCCCACGGCGACTGCGAGGACGAGGCCGACTACCTGGGCGACATCATGCGCAAGCGCTTCAACGTCAAGGATGTGCTGGTCAACTACGTGGGGCCCGTCATCGGCGCGCACTCCGGCCCGGGCACCATCGCGCTGTTCTTCATGGGCACGGAGCGCTGACATGCTGACCCTCGAGCCCATCGCCCGCATCCGCAGCGACTTTCCCGAGAAGTTCGGCATCCCCCGCCAGAGCGGGCTCATCGACGCCCTCAAGGCGACGGTGGTGTTTGAGCCGAAGTACCGCGACCCCTCCGCCCTTCGCGGCCTGGAGGGGTATTCCCATCTGTGGCTCATATGGGAGTTCTCCGAGTCCGTCATGGAGGGCTGGTCGCCCACCGTGAAGCCGCCGCGCCTGGGCGGCAACAAGCGCATGGGCGTGTTCGCCACGCGCTCGCCCTTTCGCCCGAACCCGCTGGGACTGTCCTGCGTGAAGTTAGAGGGGATCGACCTGGGCACGCCCGACGGGCCGGTGCTCCGGGTGGCCGGGGCCGACCTGATGGACGGCACGCCCATCTACGACATCAAGCCCTACCTGCGCTACGCGGACTGCCATCCCGACGCCCGGGGCGGCTTCACCGACGCCGTTAAGGACCACGCCCTCGCGGTGGACTTTCCCGACGAGCTGCTGGCCCTCATCCCGGAGGACAAGCGCGAGGCCCTCGTCCGGGTGCTCGAGCAGGACCCCCGCCCCGGCTATAAACACGCCGACCCCGAACGGCGCTTCGGCGTCGCCTTCGCCGGGTACGACGTGCGGTTCACCGTGCGGGACGACACGCTGACCGTTCGGGAAGTCGTGCGATTGGATGGAAGGACTTGACGAATTAGCGTGATTCTGATAAAATCATGCTAAAGGAGGGATGGACATGTCCCAGATCAGACCGGTGTCCGACCTGCGCAACAGCTTCGCGGACATCTCCCGCGCCGTGCACGAGACCGGCGAACCCATGATCCTGACGAAGAACGGCTATGGCGACATGGTCGTCCTGAGCTATGCCGAATACCGCCGCATACAGCACGAGCTGAGCGTCGTCGCCGAGCTCAAGGAGGCGGAGTGGGAATCCCGCACGACGGAGAAGCGCTACACCCACGCGGAAGTGATGGACAGCCTGCGGGCCCGCGTCCGCGGCGCGAAGAGGGCGGACGATGTATGAGGTGATCTACCTGCCGACCGCGCTCCGGCAGTTGGAGGAGATCGTCGATTACATCACCTTCGAGTTGAACGCGCCCGACGCCGCGCTGGACTTCATCGACGCGGTGGAGGCGGCGGCGAACAGTCTTTCCGAGATGCCCTATCGCCACCCGGTATACCGTACGCGCTTCGCGGTGCTGGAGGAGATACGCTGGCTGCCCGTGAAGCGCTACAACATCTATTACAAGGTCTTTGAGCGCGAAAAGGTCGTGGAGATCCGGCGCGTGCTGCACCAGCTAAGGGACACCGACGGGCCGGGCAGGCTGTGAACTGTATATAAAAAAGGACTTCGACAGCCGAAGCCCTTTTTTGCGTGCCATTTACAGCAGGTTCCTCTGGATCTTGCCGCTGATGGTCTTGGGCAGCTCGTCGCGGAACACGACGATGCGGGGGTACTTGTAGGGCGCGGTGCGCTTCTTGACGTAGTCCTGGATCTCCTTGGCCAGCTCGGGGGTGCCGGTGGCGTTGCGGGTGAGCACCACGGACGCCTTGACCACCTGGCCGCGGATCTCGTCGGGCGCGGCGGAGACGCCGCACTCCAGCACGTAGGGCAGCTCCATGATGACGGACTCGATCTCGAACGGCCCGATGCGGTAGCCGGAGGACTTGATGACGTCGTCGGCGCGGGAGACGTACCAGAAGTAGCCGTCCTCATCCTGCCAGGCCACGTCGCCGGTGTGGTACAGGCCGTCGTGCCAGACGGAGCGGGTCATCTCGTCGTTGCGGTAGTAGCCCATGAACAGGCCGCGCGGGACCTCCTTGTCCGTGCGGATGCAGATCTCGCCGGGCTCGCCGACCTTGACCGGATTGCCCTCGGAGTCCACCAGCACCACGTCGAACAGCGGGCTGGGCTTGCCCATGGAGCCCACCTTGGGCGTGGTGCCCGCGAAGTTGCCCAGCACCAGCGTGGTCTCGGTCTGGCCGAAGGCCTCCATGATGGACAGGCCCGTGGCCTTCTTGAACTGGTTGAACACCTCGGGGTTCAGCGCCTCGCCGGCGGTGGTGGCGTAGTGGATGGAGGACAAGTCGTACTTGGACAGGTCCTCGCGGATCAGGAAGCGGTACATGGTGGGCGGCGCGCAGAAGGTGGTGATGTTGTACTTCTTGAACATCGGCAGGATCTCGTGCGCGTCGAAGCGGTTGAAGTCGAAGGTGAAGATGGCCGCCTCGTTCATCCATTGTCCGTACAGCTTGCCCCACAGCGCCTTGCCCCAGCCGGTGTCGGAGATGGTGAAGTGCAGGCCGTCCGGCTCCACGTTGTGCCAGTAGTGGGCGGTGATGAAGTGGCCCAGCGGGTAGCAGTGGTTGTGCATCGCCAGCTTGGGATAGCCGGTGGTGCCGGAGGAGAAGAACATGACCATCGGGTCGTCGCCCTTGGGCGCCTCGTCGGTGCGGGGGAAGGTGGAGCGGTAGCGCAGGTATTCCTCGTCGAAGTCCAGCCAGCCCTCGCGCTTGCCGCCGCACATGATGCGGGTCTTGACGAAGGGACAGCTCTCGAAGGCCTCCTCGGCGTGGGACGCGGCCTCGCCCTCGGCGGTCATGCAGATGGCGGTGACGCCGGCGGTCTCGAAGCGGTACTCGTAATCCTTCTTCAAAAGCTGATCCGTGGCGGGGATGGCCACCGCGCCCAGCTTGTGCAGCGCCATCATCACGACCCAGAACTGCCAGTTGCGGCGGAGCACCAGCATCACCCGGTCGCCCTTCTGGATGCCCAGGGCCTTGAAGTAGTTGGCGGCGCGGCTGGACTTGCGGCTGATGTCCTCGAAGGTGAAGCGCTGCTCCTTGTGGTGCCGATCCACGTACAGCATCGCCAGCTTGTCCGGCTTCTTCTCCGCCAGGGCGTCCACGATGTCAAAGGCGAAGTTGAAGTTCTCGGAGTTGGGGAAGGAGATGTGCTTGAGGTGGCCCTCGCCGTCCTCCTCCAGCTTCACGAAGGGGTCGTAGATCATGTGCTGCGGCGCGGGGCGCACGGCCATGACGGTCTGGGTGACGGCCTCGGATTCGGTCTCCTCGCCGGGCAGCACCACCGCGCAGAAGGTGCAGTCCTTCCCGCCGGTGGCGATCATGCCGTGGGGGGTGGAGGAGTTGTAGTAGATGCAGTCGCCCTCCTTGAGGTGCTCCACGTGGTCGCCCACGCGCACCAGCAGCTCGCCGGACAGGATCAGATCGAACTCCTGGCCGGAGTGGGTGGTGGTGTGGATGGGCTTGTTCTGGAGCTCCGGGGAGTAGCTGTACGTGACCCAGAAGGGCTCCGCGATCTTGCCGTTGAACATGGGCGCCAGGTTGGAGATGGAGATGCCCTCCTCGCGGGCGGTGATGGTGGCCTGGCCCTTGCGGGTGACGGTGTAGGAGCGCAGGTTCGCGCTGCGGCCCTCCATCAGGTCGGTGATGTCCACGCCGAAGATGCGGGCGCAGTTATGGATGAAGGTGAACGGCAGGTCCGCCATGCCGGCCTCGTATTTCAGATAGGTCTCCACGTCCAGGCCGGTCTGGTCGGCCATGTGGACCACGGAGTAGCCCGCGATCTCCCGCAGGGCCTTGATTCGGGTGCCGACCTCGTAGAGCATGCCCTTGGTGTCCGTTGCGTTCATGGGGATTTTCCTCCTTTTGTCCGGGTCCGCGGTCCGCGCCGGCGATGGGTTCCGACAAAAAAGACCCGCCTCAAATCAATGCGCCTTGCGCATCCTTTGAGACGAGTCGTTATGACCCGCGGTACCACTCAAATTGCACGTCGCCGTGCCCCTCTTCAGGCTCCATCAAGCCCTGTGCCTTTACGCAGCATTCACGGGAAGCGCCTACTCGCGCCCATCACGGATGGACCCTTTGGGACTTCCGGCTCGGAAGGGATGGGCTTGTGAGTCTCCCGCAATCGACCTCTCAGCAGGTGGCCGACTCTCTGGGTACGGAACCGGGGGCGTCAACGCCCAACTCAGCCGTCTTCGTCATCGCCTTTGATGAACTGATTCAGTTTGATATGATTCTATCACCGTCGATCTGGGTTGTCAAATGATGATTCTGTTAAATCTGGCATGCCGTCCCGACGATGTGGACCGTCACGCCATGCCGAACTCGCGGTAGAGCTTCGACCGATACATCGGATCGGACGCAGCCAGGAAGGCGTCGTCGATCCGCCCCAGCGACTTGAGCTTCGTTATCAGTATACCGAGCTTTTGCTCGCCCTCTGTCCGTCCTTCCTCCTTGAACATCGCCAGGGTCTCCGCCTCGTTATACTCGGTCAGCAGCATCTTCTTCACCTCCACCCTGTTTGCGTCCAGATAGGGCTTTATCATGAAATCCTTGGGCATCTCGTCCAGCGCGGCGTCGATGGCACGTTCCAGCGGCACGCCGTCCTCGTAATGGCGCACGCGGTCCACCAGCCAGGTATACTCCGTCAGCGGCGCGCAGGCGGCCACCACCTCGGGGCTGTGGCCCCGGTTGATGTTGATCATCCTGACCCGCACCGCGATGTCGGCCTCGTCGCGCTTCTCGACGGGGAAGGCGTCGGACAGGCGGAGCGTCGTCTGTTCGGGCTGGCTGGCCGCGCCGTTGTAGAACACCACCAGCTTCGGCACCGGCAGCGGGATCAGCGCCTTGCCGTACTTGTTCTTCCTTTGCAGCGTGATGAGCTTCTCGTAGATGTTCCCGGTGTACTGCATCAGCCGCAGCGGCATGTTGGGGTTGAAGGTGGACTGCTGCTCGTACAGGTTGATCTCGTCGGCCACCAGGAACGCCACGTCGTTGTGCATCCCCATGTACACCACCTGCCGCAAAGTGGCGATGGTGATTTGCTCCGGGTCGGTGTAGTGGGAGCCGTTCACGGCGTTGTAGAGGCTCAACGTCCACTCCTTGTGCGCCTCGTTCCCGAATATGAAGCAGAACAGCCGGTCCCGGTATTCCCGCACGCCCTCGGCCATCGCGACCACCTCCCTTGTCAGCATTATACCACAACGCGGCGGGATCATCAACCACATTCCGCGCGCCGCGATGACAATAATTAACAAAAATAAACCGTTATCATATTTAACGCTTGACAAACCGGTGTTAAACTGCTAATGTAGCCTATATGGGGTGAAGGGGGTGTCGGCATGCCGGTCTTTTCGGGGATGGCTGACCCGGACCGCCGCGTGCTGGTGGTCACGGGACACTACGGCAGCGGCAAGACGGAGTTCAGCGTGAGCCTGGCGCTGAAGCTGGCGCGGGAGGGCTTCGGCCCCTATGCGCGGCTGGCGCTGTGTGACCTGGACATCATCAACCCCTATTTCCGGTCCCGGGAGCGCCGGGGCATTTTGGAGGACGCGGGCGTGCCGGTATACGGCAGCGCCTACGGCCACGAGGTCACCGCGGAGATCCCCGAGCTGGCGGCGAACATCCGCGCCCCGCTGGAGGACAGGGACTGCCGGGTCATCGTGGACCTGGGCGGCAACGACTCGGGCGCGCTGATCTTGAATCAGTTCGGCAAGTACTTCACCCCGGAGAGCGCCCTGTTCCTGACGGTCATCAACGCCAACCGCCCCGAGACCCGGGACTTCGACGGGGCCATGGCCCATATCGAGGCCATCGAGCGGGCCACGGGCCACAGGGTGGACGGCCTCGTCAACAACACGCACCTGCTCCGGGAGACGGACGCCGGCTGCGTCGCGAAGGGCCATCGACTGTGCGAGGCCATCCGGGACGCCACAGGCCGCTTCATATGGTGCGACTGCTATCCCGAGGGCGTCGTCCCCGAGGCGGACCTCACGGACAAGTACGAGCGTCTCATGCCGCTGGGGCTGTACATGCGCCCCACATGGCTTGACAGATAGAGGAGGGTAAGGAATGCCAAAGAAGCAATTCAAGGTCGTCTTCGATCGCGATCGGTGCAAGGGGTGCGAGCTCTGCAAGACCTTCTGCCCGAAGAAGCTGATCGAGATGGACACGCAGGTGAACGCCAGGGGCTACTGCCCGGCGACCATGACCGACCAGACCCAGTGCATCGGCTGCCAGAGCTGCGCGATGGTCTGTCCCGACGGCGCGATCGCCATCTATGAGGAGGAATGAGCCATGGCTGAAAAGGTATTGATGAAGGGCAACGAGGCCTTTGCCGAGGCCGTCATCCGCGGCGGCGTGCGGTTCTATTTCGGCTATCCCATCACGCCCCAGTCGGAGATCCCGGAGTTCATGAGCCGGGAGCTGCCCAAGTGGGGCGGCAAATTCCTCCAGGCGGAGAGCGAGCTGGGCGCGGTGAACATGGCCTACGGCTGCGGCGCGGCCGGCGGCAACGCCTTTATCTCGTCCTCGTCCCCGGGCATCGCGCTGATGCAGGAGGGCATGAGCTTCCTGTGCTCCGCCGAAGTCCCGCTAACCATCCTGAACGCCTCCCGCGGCGGCCCCGGCATCGGCTCCATCCAGCCCGGCCAGGCCGACTATTTCCAGGTGACCCGCGGCGGCGGCAACGGCGACTATCGCATCCCCGTGTTCGCCCCGGCGTCCATCCAGGAGGCCATCGACATCCTCTATGACGCGCCCCGCCTCGCCGACGAGTGGCGCAACCCGGTGATGATCCTTGTGGACGGCCTGATGGGCCAGATGATGGAGCCCGTGGTCATGCCCGAGCCCAAGGACCCGGTCACCGCACAGGACATCCCGAAGGTCAAGCCCTGGGCCATCTCCGGCAGCGAGAAGGGCACCCGCAGCGTGGTGAAGTCCCTGCGCCTCCAGCCCGAGGTGCTTGAGGAGCACGTGGAGCGCCTGTTCGAGAAGTACGACCGCATGGAGCGGGAGCTTCAAAAGGTCGAGTGCGAGAGCATCGAGGACGCCGAGGTGGTCTTCGTGGCCTTCGGCACCATGGCGCGGCTGGCCCGCGAGGCGATGGAGCTGCTCCAGTCCCAGGGCATCAAGGCCGGCCTGATCCGTCCCATCAGCCTGTGGCCCTTCCCGTACACCGCCTTCGACGCGCTGGGCGACAAGACCAGGGTCGTCATCTCCACCGAGCTGAACATGGGCCAGATGATCCAGGACGTCAAGCTGGGCGTGCGCGACCGCTTCCCGGTGAAGCTCATCCACCGCACCGGCGGCATGCTGCCCACGTCGCTCGAGATCGTGGAAAAGACCAAGAAGATACTGGAGGAAGTGCGATGAAACCTGTATTTGAGTATACAAAGGGCATGACCGACGCCATCACCAGCTATTGCCCCGGCTGCACCCACGGCGTCGCGCACCGCCTCATCATGGAGACCCTGGATGAGATGGGGCTTCTGGGCAAGGCCATCGGCGTGGCCCCCATCGGCTGCAGCGTGGTGGCGCACCAGTTCATGAACGTGGACATGTGCGAATCCGCCCACGGCCGCTCCCCGGCCATCGCCTCCGGCATCCGCCGCGTCCACCCGGACAAGGTGGTGTTCACCTACCAGGGCGACGGCGACCTGGCCTCCATCGGCATGGCGGAGATCATGCACGCGGCGGCCCGCGGCGAGAAGTTCTCCACCTTCTTCATCAACAACGGCATCTACGGCATGACCGGCGGCCAAATGGCCCCGACCACCCTGATCGGCCAGCGCTCCACCACCTGCGTGGACGGCCGCACCCGGGAGCAGGCGGGCATGCCGCTGAAGATGTGCGAGATCCTGTCCACGCTGGACGGTCCCGCCTACATCGAGCGCGTGGCGCTGTGCGACCCCGCCAACATCCGCAAGGCCAAGAAGGCCGTGCGCAAGGCGTTCGAGACCCAGCTGGCCGGCAAGGGCTTCACCTTCGTGGAGTTCCTGTCCACCTGCCCCAGCAACTGGGGCCTGACCCCGCCCAAGGCCATGGAATGGCTCAAGGAAAACATGATCCCATACTATCCTCTGGGCGTCTACAGGGAGGTGGAGTAATATGGCGACCAATAAGCTCTTCTTCGCGGGCTCCGGCGGACAGGGCGTCCTGACTATGGGCCAGATGGTGACCTACGCCGCGATGTACGCCGACATGAACGCCACCTGGCTGCCCTCCTACGGCCCCGAGATGCGCGGCGGCACCGCCAACTGCACCGTCGTCATCTCCACCGACAAGCCCGTCTCCTGCCCGCTGATCTACGAGGCGGACAACGTGGTGGTCATGAACCTGCCGTCCCTGACCAAGTTCGAGTCCCTGGTCAAGCCCGGCGGCAACCTGTTCATCAATTCCACCATGATCGACCAGAAGGCCACCCGCGACGACATCAACGTCTATTACGTCGACGCCGTGGGCATCGCCATGAAGCTCGGCAACGCCCGCACCGCCAATACCGTCATGCTCGGCGCGCTCGTCGAGGTCTCCAAGGTCGTCCCCGTCGAGATGATCTATAAGATCATGGAAAAGACCTTCTCCGGCCGTAAGGCCGCCCTCCTGGACATCAATAAGCAGGCCTTCCACGCCTGGAAGCCCGAATAACCCCCCAGGATATACAACGCCTCCGAACGACGATCGCCGTTCGGAGGCATTATATTGTGCACAATAAAATACCGCGCCACGAGATATCGCGGCGCGGTGACGAGTACACCATCAGGGGCTCGAACCCTGTACACCCTGATTA
>JAFUWR010000337.1 GCA_017471125.1 Clostridia bacterium
GCTGCGGCCTGAATCTGTTCTACATCTTCATGTGCAAGTGCCGGCTGTTCATGGACCGCTTTCACGTGCCCCAGTTCAGCGGCCTGATCGTCCGGGAGCGACAGGAGGCAGCGCCATGTCCCTAAGACCCTACAAGACCCTCATCCGCGCCGCCAGCGACGAGTTCATCGTCAACAAGTCGCGGTTCATCGGCCACGGCTGTCCCTGCGAGACCGAGGAGGCCGCGCTGGCCTTCCTCCAGGAGATGCGCGCGAAGTACAAGGACGCCACCCACAACTGCTACGCCTACATCATCGGCGCGAACATGGGCGTCATGCGCTACTCCGACGACGGCGAGCCCGGCGGCACCGCGGGCATGCCCATCATCGAGGTCATGAAGGCCCGGGGCGTCACCAACTGCGCCGTGGTGGTCACCCGCTACTTCGGCGGCGTGCTGCTGGGCGCGGGCGGGCTGGTGCGGGCCTACTCCCAGGGCGCGGCGGCGGCCATCAACGCCTGCGGCGTCGGGGTGATGCACCCCACCGCCCGGTACCTGATGGAAATCCCCTATCCCCTGCTGAACCGCATGGATTACTTCTTAAAGGACGAGCCGGTGCAGGTGGAGGACAAGACCTTCACCGACGTCATCACCTACACGCTGGTGGTGCGCTGCGCCGACGAGGAAGGGTTTTTGGCCCGGCTGACCAACATGTCCGAGGGCACGGTGGAGCCGCTGCGGTACGAGGAGGTCTACCTGGCCTGGCCGGAGGAGGGCGCGCCGTGATCGAGCACATCATCCCCGACGGCGTGCCCGCCGGGACGCTGGACAGGTACCTGCGGCGGGCCTGGCCGATGCTGCCGTCCCATGTGCTGCGGGACCTGTTCAAGAAAAAGGACGTGCGCGTCAACGGCGTCCGGTCCGACGGCAGGGCCACGGTGCGCGGCGGCGACGCGCTGGCCATCTACGCGGACGACAAATGGTTCGCGCCCAGCCCCGACATACTTTGGACGGACGACAGGCTGATCGTGGCCGTCAAGCCCCAGGGCCTGCCGGTGGACGTGGACCGGGATGGCGTCGGCGCGGACACGCTGCTGACCCGCCTGCGCCGCCGGTTCCCCGACGCGCGGCTGTGCCACCGGCTGGACGCCGCCACGGGCGGGATCGTCCTCGCCGCCAACGACGATGTTATCTATGCCCAGGCCCTCGAGGCGTTCAGGAGCCACGGCGTCCGCAAACGATACCACGCCCTGGCCCTGCGCCCCTTCGACCGGGACGGCGGCACGCTCAGGGCGTGGCTCTTAAAGGACGCCCGCCGCGCCGAGGTCCGGGTCGTCCACCATAGCCAGCCCGGGGCCCGGCTCATCGAGACCCGCTACCGCGTGGGCGACGCCGCCGCGCCCGGGCTCTTTAACGTCTGGCTCGAGCCCGTCACCGGCCGCACCCACCAGCTCCGCGCTCATATGGCCGACTTCGGCCACCCCCTCCTCGGCGACGATAAGTACGGCGACCGCGCCGCCAATCGGCAGTTCCCCAATACCGGCCTGTGCCTCTGGCATGAAAGGCTCGCCGTCCCCGACGATAGCCCCCTGACCCGCTATCGGGGACAGGTATTCGATTCCCCCGCGCCAAAATGGCTGTGATCGCGGGCGCTGGGGGCAGCGCCCCTACGCCTGGATCAGGGGCGACCCGTAGGGGCGATGCCCCCATCGCCCGTCCATGTACAAACCGAGCACAACAACAGGATCAAAGGCGGTATCGCTATGAACGACGTGCAGCAGCGCGAGGCGGCAAAGCAGTTCGCGGCCTTCTGGAAGGGCAAGGGCTACGAGAAGGGCGAGAGCCAGAAGTTTTGGCTGTCGCTGCTTCAAAACGTCTACGGCGTGGAGCACCCGGAGGCCTTCATCTCCTTTGAGGACCAGGTGCATCTGGATCACACCAGCTTCATCGACGGCTACATCCCGGCCACCCACGTGCTGATCGAGCAGAAGGGCCTGGGCAAGAACCTCCGCGCCTTCATCCCCCAGTCCGACGGCACGAATCTGAAGCCCATCCAGCAGGCCCAGCGCTATTCCGCGGCCCTGCCCTATTCCCAGCGCCCGCGGTGGATCGTCATCTGCAATTTCGAGCGCTTCCACGTCTACGACATGGAACGGCCCCAGAGCGACCCGGCGGAGATACTGCTGGAAAACCTGCCCACCCAGTACTACATGCTGGAGTTCCTGGTCAAGACCGGGGACATCAGCCTGAAACAGGAGATGGAGATCTCCATCCAGGCGGGCGAGCTGGTGGGCAAGCTGTACGACGCCTTTTTGAAGGAATATCGCGACCCCACCAGCGAGCGCGCGCTCAAGAGCCTGAACGCGCTGTGCGTGCGGCTGGTGTTCTGCCTCTACGCCGAGGACGCGGGCATCTTCGGCAAGCGCTCCATGTTCCACGATTACCTGCGCAAACGCGGCCTGTCCGGGGCGCGGCAGGCGCTCATCGACCTGTTCCGCGTCCTCGACACCGAGACCTCGAAGCGCGACCCCTACATGGATGACGACCTGGCGGCCTTCCCCTACGTGAACGGCGGCCTGTTTTCCGATGAGGACATCGAGATACCCCGGCTGAACCGGGAGATATACGACCTGCTTCTGGCGAAGGCCAGCGAGGACTTCGACTGGAGCGACATCAGCCCCACCATCTTCGGCGCGGTGTTCGAGAGCACCCTGAACCCGGAGACCCGGCGCAAGGGCGGCATGCACTACACCAGCATCGAGAACATCCACAAGGTCATCGACCCCCTTTTCCTGGACGGGCTGAAAAGGGAGCTTCGGGACATCCGCGCCGTCGCCGTGGAGCGCACCCGGAACCAGCGCCTCCGCGCTTTTCAGGACAAGCTGGCCGGGCTGCGGTTCCTGGAAAAAACCCTGTCGGCTTTGATACAAACGTATGATTCGACGAAAAAGATGAAAAAGACGAAGCCCCTGGTAAAACAGCGTATCTTCCAATCCTGAATTTCACTGTATGAATACAAAGACCATGAGTCTTTATTATTTTGTGTCACAAGCCGCAATCCGCTTGCTTTTTTCCCCTTTCTGAGTGAGTAATAGTTAAAGCTCGCAGGAAAGGAGAGTTTCGATGAACAAGTACGTTATACTAATCTGCTTCTAAATATAGACAACCGAAAGAGAGTGTGGTATAATGAAATAGGTGATAATGATGAAGAAATACGAGATAAGCAAAGAAGAATACGAGGCCATAAAAGCAAAAGAAAAGGCGACGCGAGACAAGA
>JAFUWR010000338.1 GCA_017471125.1 Clostridia bacterium
GACGACCTCTCAGTCACGCTTCGCGTGCCAGCTCCCCTGAAAGGGGAGCCAAGGCTGCCGCGTACAGGCGTACCCCCCTTGCCTCCCCTGCCAGGGGAGGTGGCATTTGCGCAGCAAATGACGGAGAGGTCGTCGCCCCTGTTCCCTGTTGCCTGTTCCCTGTTCCCTGACGGTTATTCTTCACCCTCCGGCGTCGGCTCGAGGGTCTCCACCGGCTCCACGGTGGGCACCACGGTGGGCTCGCCGGGCAGCGGCCCGGACAGCTCCAGGTCCTCCTCCACCAGCAGGGTCTTGGGGTCGAGGGTCGGGTCGCCGGCGGGGGCGTTGCGGGGCGCGTCCTCGGCGAACAGCCGCTGCAGGGTCTCCACGTCGCCCGCGCCGGAGGCCGCCCGGCCGATGGTGGCCTGGAACAGCCTGAGCGCCTCGGACGTGGCCTCGCCGAAGATGCCGTCGGCCTTGCCGCCGGTCAGGTAGCCCAGCGTGCCCAGGCGCTCCTGCATCTTGAGCACCGCCCAGGAGGTCTCGCCGGGCAGGATGTCGTAGAGCTCCGTTTCGTCGTAATTGAACTCGGGCATGGTCTCCGACAGCAGCGAGCCCTGCACCCGCTCGTAGGTGTTGTCCTCGAAGCCGAACAGCTCGTTCAGGGTCACCATGCGGTAGCCGGAGGACTGCGCCGCCTCCATGAAGGCCACCATGCACTCGCCGTCGTCCCGGGTGGTCCTGAACAGGTAGATGCCGCCGGGCTTGAGCTGCTTCTCCATCTGGTCCGCGGTGTAGTTGGAGGCAAGCTCCGTCCAGTGGGCCAGGCCCAGGTAGCCCTCCTGCTTGAGGTAGGCGTGGGTGCGGGGGTCGTTCTCGCCGAGGCCGCCGTAGGTGCGGTAGAAGTGGGGCTGGTACTTGACGCCCAACACGTAGTTGAGCGCCGCCGACTGCTTCCAGATCTCCTGCACCATCATGCCGGTCGGGAACTGGAACAGCTTCGCGAGGCCCGTGAAGCCGCGGTTCTCCACCTCGTAGCCCAGCTGGAACACGCACTTCTGTATGACCTGCTGCATGCCGCTCTTTAAGAGGTTGTCCCCGTTGGGGAACAGCGTCAGCTTCGCGCCGTACTTCTGGGCGGTCTGTATGAACTGCTCGGTGATGGCCGCGCCGTCGCACTCGTCCAGCGTGATGGCGATGACGTGCTCGCTGGTCTTGGCCCGCTTGAACACCGGCAGCATGTTTTCCGACGCGGGGGTCGGGCGCAGCGCCACGGCGGGGTCCAGGTTGTTGGGGGTCGGCTCCGGCGTGGGGCTGGCCGAGGGCTCGGCCTCCTCCGGGTCGGCATCCTCGGCGGGCAGGTATTCCTCCCGGTAGGTGTCGGCCTTCAACACGACCTCCGTCTCCGGCAGGTCAGACGCCTCCACGTAGCTGTCCGACGGGGACGCCTGCACCGCGTCGGTGGACGCGGCCTGCCGCCGTCCGTTGACGATGATGGCGCACACCAGCCCAATGGCGGCCAGCGCCAGCAGCGCGATCAGCACGGACAAGAAGCCCGTCGTGCGCCTGCGGGTGCGAACAGATCTCCTGGGCATAGCAACACCTCTCTGCTAATGGGAAATGGGAAATGGGGAATGGGAAATTGATTCAGTCTGTTTCTGTTGCTGTTCCTGTTCCCTCCGGAGGATTCCGGTGGATGGTGAATGAGAACGCGGAGCCGACGCCCTTTTCGCTCTCCACCCAGACGTCCTCGTCCATGCGCTTCAAAAGCTCCTTGGCGATGGAGAGGCCGAGGCCCGAGCCCTTGCCGCTGTGGGCCTTGTCCACCTTGTAGAAGCGGTCGAACACGTAGGGCAGGTCGTTTTCCTCGATGCCGATGCCGGTGTCCCGGACGGTGACGATCACCTTGTCCTCGTCCCAGGTGGCGGACACGCCCACGGAGCCCTGCTCGGTGTACTTGATGGCGTTGTCCAGCAGGATGATGAGCATCTGCTCCACCCGGTCGGCGTTGGCGTAGACGGATGGGCACTTGCTGAAATCGGTGTCGATGGTGAGCTTGAGGTCGTGCTCCTCGGCGATGGCGGCGTAGCGGTCGCACACGTCGTAGACCAGGTCGTCCAGCGCCATGCGGGACTTCTGGATGGACAGCGTGCCCGACTGGAGCCGCGACAGCTCGAGCTGGTCGTTGATGAGCCGGGACAGGCGCATGATCTCCCGAAGGATGATGTCGTAGTAGCGCTGGCGGTCCGCCTCCTCGGTGACCATGCCCTCCTTGAGCGGCTCGATCAGCGCGCGCATGGCCGTCAGCGGCGTGCGCAGCTCGTGGTTCACGTTGGACACGTAGTCGCGCCGGGTCTTTTCAAGGCGCTCCATCTGGGTGATGTCCGAAAACAGGCCCACCGCGCCCGCGATGGCGTCGAT
The DNA here is from genome assembly GCA_017471125.1 of Clostridia bacterium. Taxonomy (GTDB): domain Bacteria; phylum Bacillota; class Clostridia; order Christensenellales; family Aristaeellaceae; genus UBA2862. The sequence continues at coordinate 2,401 of JAFUWR010000338.1, forward strand.
CTCGTCCACGATGGGCGTGACCGTCATGCGCAGGATCATGTCCTTGGATTCAAAGTTGCGGGTCATGGACTCGCCGGTCTCCATCACGCGGTCGAAGTCCGCCCAGATCGAGGCATCCGGGATGGTCTTCATCCGGGGGTCGGAGAAGTGGGTGCCCGACTTGGCCCGGGAGATCAGCTTGCCCAGCGCCGGGTTGGTGTGGGTGACGCGGCCCTCGGCGTTGATGGCGACGATGCCCTCGGACAGGCCGTTCAACATGTTCCGCAGGCGGTTGCGCTCCACGATCAGGGTGTAGAGGTTGCGCGAGAGCTGGTCGGACAGGTGGTTGAGCGCCTTGCCCAGCTCGCCCATCTCCCCCTCCGCCGCCTCGTCGGCGCGGGTCTCCAGGTGGCCGTCGGCCATGGCCACGGCGGCGTCGCGCTGGCGGGCGATGATCTCGGCCTGGGCCTGCATCCGCGCCTCGGCGCGCTTGGTCCGCCATATCATCGTCCCGGCGGCGGCCGCCCCCAAGAGCGCGGCGACC
>JAFUWR010000339.1 GCA_017471125.1 Clostridia bacterium
AGTGGAGATGCCTCTCTCCACGGTTTGACAGGAATGGATTAACTTGTCACAATGTAACTCCCTCAGTCTGGCCTGACGGCCAGCCACCACCCTCAAAGAGGGAGCCTGTCAGGCATGGTCGTACTCAAAAGGCTCCCTCCTTGAGGGAGCTGTCACGCGAAGCGTGACTGAGGGAGTGTCACCCCGACCAAAAACCTTTGCCCCGAATCGCAACATTATCACACTTGACAACTTCCCCCATTCGTGCGATAATAGACGATGTGAAAAACGCATAGGCACCCATAGCTCAGCAGGATAGAGCGACCGCCTCCTAAGCGGTAGGTCAGGGGTTCGAATCCCTTTGGGTGCGTTAAGGAACAGCCATCCCAACGGGGTGGCTGTTCCTTAACGCATACATACGGGATAAGCGGACCCCATCGCGAGCCTGTGAGCGATGGGGTTCGGCCTGCCGCGAAAGCGCCGACCGGATCGGGAGGCGCTTTCGCCATACCTTTGGGTGCGTTGAAAAAAATCCTCATTCTTGATGAATGGGGATTTTTTTCATCGCACCCAAAGCAACTGCCGTCTGATGCCTCCCACGCATAGATTTTCCCGCCCTTGCGCACACTACCTCCAAAGCAAGGAGGGATGCTGCGTGATGGAGAGGCACGAATTGCCCGCGGTGGCGGCGGAGGCGGACATCGCCGTGCGGGTGAAGGAGATACGGGCGCAGGAGCACGCGCCGGTCGAGGCGTTCATGAGGGAGGCGCGGGCATGAGCCGCCAGCCCTACACCGCGGCGCGCTACCGCCGGGCGGTGGCCGACGCCACGCCGTCCAGCCGCATGCTCATGGGCTACGTCCGGGCCTTCTGGGTAGGCGGCGCGATCTGCTGCCTGGGGCAGGCCATCGGCCTGTGGGCGGAGACGCTGGACCTGGGCGAGATCACCAACCCCATGTTCACCACGTCAGTGCTCATCTTCATCGGCACCACGCTGACGGGCCTGGGCGTGTACGACCGCATCGGCAAGTACGCCGGGGCCGGGTCCGCCATCCCGGTGACGGGCTTCGCCAACTCCGTGGCAGCGCCGGCCATCGAGTTCCAGCGGGAGGGCGCGGTCACCGGCGTCGGCGCGCGGCTGTTCACGCTGGCCGGGCCGGTGCTGGCCTACGGCATCGCGTCGTCGGTGGCCGTGGGCATCGTGTACTGGCTGCTGAGGGGGTGGCTGATATGAGCCGGATCGGACGGCAGACCTTCGTCTACGACCGCCCGCCCGTCGTGGCTGCCCACCGTTGCGTGGCCGGTCAGAAGGAGGGCGCGGGCCCGCTGCGGGACTGGTTCGACGCCATATTGGAGGACGACCTGCTGGGCCAAAAGAGCTGGGAGCTGGCGGAGAGCGAGATGGTGCGCCGCTGCGCCCGGGACGCGCTGGACGCCGCGGGGCTGTCGGCGGGCGCGGTGCAGGCGCTGCTGGGCGGCGACCTGAACAACCAGATCATCGCCACGTCCTTCGCGGCAAAGAAGCTGTCCGCGCCGTTCATCGGGCTGTACGGGGCCTGCTCCACCTTCGTGGAGGCGCTGGTGTTGGGCGCGGCGCTCATCGACGCGGGGGCGCTGCAAAACGCGCTGTGCTGCGCGTCCAGCCACTTCTGCACCGCCGAGCGCCAGTTCCGCTTCCCGCTGGAGCTGGGCACCCAGCGCCCGCCCCAGGCGAGCTGGACCGCCACGGCCTGCGGCTGCGCGCTGCTCAAGGGTGTCGGCGAGGGCATACGGGTCACCGCGGGCACGCTGGGCAAGGTCGTCGACCTCGATATCTCCGACGCCAACCACATGGGCGCGGCCATGGCCCCGGCGGTGTTCGACACGCTGACGGCGCACCTGACTGACACCCGGCAGACCGCCGACGACTTCGACCTGATCGTCACCGGCGACCTGGGGTGGATCGGCCGCGACCTGCTTTTACAATTATGCCGCGAGGCGGACGTTGATATGCCCGAGGACAAGCTGGTCGATTGCGGCGCGAGCCTTTATTACAAGGAGCAGGACGCCCACGCCGGGGGCAGCGGCTGCGGCTGTGTGGCGTCGGTGTCCTGCGGGTGGATCATGAAGCGCATCGAGGCGGGCGAGCTTCGGCGGGTGCTGCTGTCCGGGTCCGGGGCGATGCTCTCCCCCACCTCCAGCCAGCAGGGACAGAGCATCCCCGGCATCGCCTACGCCGTGTGTCTGGAGGGGGAATGAACATGGAGCTGCTGCCATTCGTCAAGGCATTCGTCGTGGGCGGGCTCATCTGCTGCGTAGGCCAGGCGCTCATCATGAACACCAAGCTGACCAACGCCCGCATCCTCGTGCTCTTCGTGGTGTCGGGCGTGTTCCTGACGGCCGTCGGCGTGTACAAGCCGCTGGTGGACTTCGCCGGGGCCGGGGCCACCGTGCCGCTGACGGGCTTCGGCTACTCGCTGGCCATGGGCGCCATCGAGGGCGTGAACCGCTACGGCATCATCGGCGCGTTCGTGGGCGGCGTCACCCGGGCCGCCGCGGGCATCACCGCCGCAGTGGTGTTCGGGCTCATCAACGCGCTGTTGTTCAAGCCGCACATGAAGCCATAAACGTCACGCAGAGGTTAAAACTGTGTTGAATCGCGGGGCAGGCCGAGCGCGGGCCGGGGAAAAGCGGGCATATCAGTGGACGATTTAACCTTGACTGTGCTATAATAAAGCGTTGAATCAAGAAAGGAGGTACGGGATATGAACGACTACAATGAGATCGGCGCGCGGCTTCGCGAGCTGCGGGAGGTCAGCGACTACACCATCGAGGACCTGGCGGCCGAGCTGAACCTGAGCCCGGAGGTGTATGCCTCCTATGAGCGAAACGGCAAGGACGTGCCCATCAGCGTGATCTACGAGATCGCCAACAAATTCAAGGTGGACTTTACCGAGATCGTCACCGGCCAGAGCGCCAAGCTGGAGACCTGGCACATGATCCGCAAGGGCGGCGGCAAGGTCATCAACCGAAACCCCGAATACCACTTCGAGGACCTGGCCTTCCGCTACGCGAACAAGGTCATGCAGCCCCTGCTGGTGACCCTCGAGCCCACGGACGCGGTGGCGAAGCTCATCACCCACCAGGGCCAGGAGTTCAACCTGGTGCTGGAGGGCACGGTGATCGTCACGCTGGGCGACAGGGAATTCGTGATGAACGAGGGGGATTCCATCTACTTCAACCCCACCATCCCCCACGGCCAGCGCTGCGGCGGCGACGTCCGGGCGCGGTTTTTGACGGTGATCGCCGAGTGACACGGAGGATATAGCAGTGAACTACTTATTGAACAAATACCTGCCGCAGATCGAGTTCGACAGCTATGAGGAATTCAGGGAAAAATTCACCATCAACGTGCCCGGGGACTTCAACTTCGGCTTCGACGTGGTGGACGCCTGGGCAGACGCGGAGCCGGAGAAGCGGGCGCTCATGTGGGTCAACGAGCAGGGTGAGGAGCATCTGTTCACCTTCACCGACATCAAGAAGCTGTCCAACCGGGTGGCGAATTTCTTCCGCTCCCTGGGCTTGAAGAAGGGCGACGTGGTGATGATGATCCTGCGCCGCCGGTGGGAGTACTGGATCTGCGCCACGGCGCTGCACAAGCTGGGCGTGATATTGATCCCCGCGACCCTGCAGCTCACGAAAAAGGACATCGTCTATCGCGGCAACGCGGCGGACGTGAAGGCCGTGGTGTGCGTGGACGACGCATTCGTCGTCGCGCAGATGGAAGCGTCCCAGCCGGAGATACCTTCGCTCAAGCACAAGATATTGGTCGGCGCGGAGCGCGACGGCTGGCTCGACCTACATAGGGAGATGGAGAAGTTCCCGGAGACCCTCGAGCGGCCGACCGGCGATCAGGCCACGCGCTGGGACGACGTGATGCTGGTGTACTTCACCAGCGGCACCACCGGCATGCCCAAGCTGGTGCAGCACAACTTCGCCTACCCGCTGGGCCACATCGTCACCGCCAAGTACTGGCAGCACGTGGAGGAGAACAAGCTGCACATGTCCGTGTCGGACTCCGGCTGGGCCAAGTTCGGCTGGGGCAAGATCTACGGCCAGTGGCTGTGCGGCGCGACCATCTTCTGCTACGACATGGTGGGCAAGTTCAACCCCGCGAACCTGCTTTCCAAGGTGGAAAAGTACCAGGTGACCACCTTCTGCGTGCCGCCGACCATGTACCGCTTCATGCTCCAGGAGGACCTGTCGAAGTACGACCTGTCCTGCCTGCACCACTGCGCCACCGCCGGCGAGCCGCTGAACCCGGAGGTCGTGAAGAAGTGGAAGCAGCTCACGGGCCACCAGATCTACGAGGGCTTCGGCCAGTCCGAGGGGCCGGTGCTGATGGCGAACTTCGGCAGCGAGTGGTTCGAGCCCCTGGAGGGCTCCTGCGGCAAGCCGAACCCGCTCTACGACATCCAGCTTTTGGACAACGACGACAACGTCTGCGAGGACGGCGAGGAAGGCAGCCTCACCATCATGGACGTGAAAAACCACCCGCCGGTCGGCCTGTTCACCGGCTACTACAAAAACCCCGAGCAGACCAAGGAGAAGCTTCACGGCATCGGCTACAACACCGGCGACGTGCTGTGGCGCGACTCCGAGGGCTACTACCGCTTCGTGGGCCGCAACGACGATGTCATCAAGTGCTCCGGCTACCGCATCGGGCCGTTCGAGGTGGAGTCCGCGCTGATCGCCCACGACGCCGTGGTGGAGTGCGCCATCACCGGCGCGCCCGACCCCATCCGCGGCCAGATCGTCAAGGCCACCGTGGTGCTGGCCAAGGGCTGGGAGCCCTCCGACGCGCTCACCAAGGAGCTGCAAAACCACGTCAAGAAGCTCACCGCGCCCTATAAGTACCCCCGCGTCATCGAATACGTGGATGAGCTGCCCAAGACCGTGGGCGGCAAGATCAAGCGGGCTGAGATCCGCAAGGCGGATGAGGACCAGTACGGGGCGCAGTGATTAGGGATCAGGGATTAGGGATTAGGGATTAGGAGAACGGACGTCATTTGCGGCGTCCGTTCGTTTATTCCTGCCTGTCGGCGTTTGTTGGGGAACCACCTCATCCGCCTGCTTCGCAGGCACCTTCCCCTAAAAGGGGAAGGCATGGAGAACGCGCCCAAAAGCCTTCCCCTTTGGGGAAGGTGGATTGCGCGAAGCGCAAGACGGATGAGGTCCGCCCGTTTTTTTACATCCTGTTCAAGGCTGATTTAAGTTTTCCCCTTATAATAAAGGCATCAACGGGAAACCGAAAGGGGAAGATAGACATGAAGAAGCTATTGTCACTGTTGCTGACCCTGGCCCTGCTCGCGGGCGCGTTCACGGCGTTCGCCGAGGGGACGGTGGCCACGACCGCGGAGGATCGGGCGGCCATCGAAGCGGGGCTTGATCTCGCAAATGATCCCGACCAGGCCTGGAGCTACGACGCGGAGAACGACGCCTGGACGCTGTCCGTGGTGTCTGCGGTGGTGTACCCCGTCATCCCGGACGAGGAGGGCGTGTCGGTGTGCGTGCCCGGGGCCTACGTGACCGGCATCGACACCGACGGCGACGGCGCGGCGGACGTGACCGCCGACGACTACGCCGACACCGTGAACGGTTCGCTGGTCATCGACTACGAAGCCGAGGTGACCTCCACCCACGGCCAGGTCTACACCGCCGCCACTGCCCCGGTCATACTGAACACCGGCGCGGCGGGCTACGGCAATTCCAGCAACACGCTGGCGGCGTCCACCTACGCCAAGGAGGGCTACATCAACGTCTCCTGCGGCAACCGGGGCAAGCAGGACAGCGCTACCGACGCAAGCGGCGAGACCGTCTACACCGGCGACGCGCCCTCCTGCCTCGTGGACCAAAAGGCCGCGGCGCGGTTCGTGAAGTACAACATCCTGCTGGGCAACCTGCCGGGCAGCGTGGACTACTGGGTGTCCACCGGCGGCAGCGGCGGCGGCGCGCACGCGGTGATGTTCGCGGCCACCTCCGACAACCCCGACTTCTACGACTACCAGATCGAGGTCGGCGCGGTGGGCGTCTACCGCAACGCCGACGGCAGCTACGACACCACCGTCACCATCGACGGCGAGCAGGTTGAGCTCTCTGACGGCGCGTGGGGCTGCGTGGGCTACTCCCCCATCACCTCGCTGTACGAGGCCGACATGGCGATGGCGTTCGAGTACACCCTCGACCCGACCTATACCTTCAACACCGATTTCCAGAAGGCGATGGCGGCGGCGCTGTCCCGGGAGTACATGGAGTACATCAACGCCAAGGGCTACGTGGACGAAAACGGTGAGGCGCTGACCATCGAGTATGACGCCGGGACCGGCACCTATTCCGGCAGCTATGTGGAGCACTACCTGAACAGCTTCATCGGCGACTTGCAGGATTACCTGGACAGCCTCGACTACGCCGACGGCTGGACGTGGTTTGATCAGGACGGCAACGCCCTGTCCGACGAGGACCTCGCCGCCATGACCGCCGCCGACAAGGCCCAGGCGTTCCTCGAGGGGCGCTACGACAAGGGCAGCTCCGGCCGCGGCGGGCGCGGCGGCATGATGGGCGACATGGGGCCCAGCGGCATGAACGGCAAAATGGACTTCGCGGACGGCATGCCCGGCGGTGACGGCGGCTTCCCCGGCGGCGGCAAGCCCGACGGGATGCCCGACGACATGGGCCGCGGCTTCGACAACGATGACGTTGCCGCCAACAGCGCGGGCGACGAGCTGGACGTGGGCACCCCCGATCAGGGCACGACCCAGGCCAGCGGCAGCACTACGGATTCCAAGAACTACGCGACCTACGACGACATGCTGGCCGCCTATGAAGCCGACATCGCCGAGATCGAGGCGGGCGACCGGTACGGCAAGAACATCGTCGAGCTGTACGATCCGCTGAACTACATCGGCGCGGAGGGCACCGAGGACCCGGTGTGGATGGTGATGCTCTGCGGCGCGGCGGAGGGCGACATCTCCATGCTGAACGCCATGAACCTTGAGATCGCCGCGAACATGGCCGGCATCGACGCCACCGCCGAGTGGCAGTGGGACGGCGGGCACGTGCCCAGCGAGATCTTCGGGTCCTCCCTTGCCCTGCGGGTGGACGAGATGTACGGCAAGTACGTCAGCGGCACCGAGAGCGTCAAGTCCGACGCCGACCGGCAGACTGCCAACGGCACCGCCGAAAGCGCCAGCGGCACGGACCTGACCGGGTGGGTGTCCTTAGATGAGGACGGCCAGGTGAGCTTCGCGCTCGAGGACATCGCCGCCTACCGCACCGCCGCCGCCAGCAAGGCCACCCCCGGCTTCGACGTCATCGACTACGGCCAGGAGGACTACGTGTTCGGCGACAGCGACACCGACGCGCGGCATTGGAGCGCGTGGGTCTACAAGGCCCTCGCCGAGAACCGCGACGCGCTGGAACCGCTGTTCAACGCGGATTGACATAGGACGCCGCCCCCGACATCGCCGGGGGCGGCGTAATTGTTCTGCTCATCGATCCAATTGGGGAACGAC
>JAFUWR010000340.1 GCA_017471125.1 Clostridia bacterium
GACGGCGGGCTGGACGCGCCCAATTCGCTGGGCATCGGCGGCGACTCCGGCGACGCGGGCAGCCAGTCCGACGCCTCGGACTCCGGCGGCAGCGGTTCGGGCCTGAACGACGCGCTGCTGATCGACGCCGCCGCCGACGCGCCGACCCCGGCCGTCCGCGACGACGACCGGGACGACCGCGACCGCAAGCAGCTGGAGCAGGAATGGCGCGAGGTGGGGGAGCGCATCCAGGCCGACCTGGACACCTTCTCCCGTCAGCGGGGCGACAGCGCGGGCGACCTGCTGGACCGGCTGAACGAGTTGAACCGCGAGCGCATCGACTACGCCGCGTTCCTACGGAAGTTCACGGTGCTGGGCGAGGCCGCGGAGATCAACGACGAGGACTTCGACCACATCTTCTACACCTACGGGCTGAAACTGTACAAGAACCTGCCCCTGATCGAGCCGCTGGAGACGAAGGAGGTCCTGCGCGTGCGGGACCTGGTGCTGGCCATCGACACCTCCGGCTCCACCAGCGGCGAGATGGTCAAGGCGTTCATCGAAAAGACCTGGGGCATCCTCAAGGGGGAAGAGAACTTCTTTCGGAAGATGGATCTCCACATCGTCCAGTGCGACGCCGAGATCCGCGAGGCCGTGCGCGTCACCAGCCAGCAGGAGTTCGACGCCTACATGGAGACCTTCGCCGTGAAGGGGCTGGGCGGCACCGACTTCCGGCCCGTGTTCCGCTACGTGGACGACCTGCTGGCCGCGGGCGCGTTCACCCGCCTGAAGGGCCTCATCTACTTCACCGACGGCATCGGCACCTATCCCGCCCGCAAGCCGGACTACGAGACGGCCTTCGTTTTCGTAAGAGGCCAAAACACCATACCCGAGGTCCCGGCATGGGCGATGAAAGTCATATTAGAGGACTGATCAAGGAGCGAACCATGAATATCAAGCAGGCCAAGGAGCAGATCAAGTACGCGGTGGCGGCGTATCTGACGGAGGACGAGTACGGCGAGCCGGTGATCCCGGTGGAGCGCCAGCGGCCGATCTTCCTGATGGGCGCGCCGGGCATCGGCAAGACGGACGTGATGGCGCAGATCGCCCAGGAGCTGGGCATCGGCCTGGTGGCCTATTCCATGACCCACCACACCCGGCAGACGGCGCTGGGCCTGCCGTTCATCGTGGAGAAGGCCTACGGCGGCGAGACGTACAGCGTGTCCGAGTACACCATGAGCGAGATCATCGCGTCCATCTACGACTGCATGGAGGCCACGGGCATCGACCGGGGCATACTGTTTTTGGACGAGATCAACTGCGTGTCCGAGACGCTGGCCCCGTCGATGCTGCAATTCTTGCAGTACAAGACCTTCGGGCGGCATCGGGTGCCCCGGGGCTGGATCATCGTGACGGCGGGCAATCCCCCGGAGTACAACAACTCCGTCCGGGAGTTCGACATCGTCACCTGGGACCGCATGAAGCGCATCGACGTGGAGCCGGACTACCCCGTCTGGAAGGAATACGCCGCCGAGAAGGGCGTCCACCCCGCGGTGACCTCCTATCTTGAGATACGGCCCCAGGACTTCTACCTGATCGAGTCCACCGTGGACGGCAAGCGGTTCGTCACCGCCCGCGGCTGGGTGGACCTGTCGGACATGATGAAGCTGTACGAGAAGAACGGCTTCCCCGTGGACGAGACGCTGACACGGCAGTACCTGCAAAACGACCGGATCGCCAAGAGCTTTGCGATGTACTGCGCCCTGTTCGGCAAGTACAAGTCCGACTATCAAGTGGATAAGATACTGGCCGGGGAAGCGGGGGAGGACATCGTCGCCCGGGCGCGGGCCGCGAAGTTCGACGAGCGCCTGTCGCTGCTGAGCCTGCTGCTGGACGGCGTCAGCGGGGACGTGGCGCGGGTCAGCGTGGACATGCAGGCCCACGCCGACGCC